>JBDRNN010000203.1:0-7134 GCA_043811145.1 Candidatus Bathyarchaeota archaeon | reverse complement strand
TCAAGGCGAGTTTAGTTTCTGAAACCCATTGGTCTTGACTCATAACATAACCTCCAACACGTATCTTCTACTGTGTGTAGGGAGTAGTTACTAAAAAGAGTTCAGAATTAAGGTACCTTGGTGCCCACACACACCAAAAATTCAGATTTAACTGTAAAGTATCTTAAGCAACTCCACTAATTTACGGTCTCTCCATTTGACAATATCGTCAATATCCATTTTTTTGGCTATGCTCATCTGACTTACACCTTCTATTATTTTTTCCACAGCTGAACTGGGTATGGCCGTCCACGGGTCCATGGTTTCCCAAATATGAGAGAAAGTGGGTCCGATGTTTTCAATAAAACGCTTTATTCCCCCTGAGCCTCCTCCTAAATGATAGGTGAGGTGGGCACCAATTATTGCCCATCGAATACCAAGCCCAGAATAAAGAACTTTGTCTACATCATCTACGCTAGCCACTCCCTTATCTACAAGGTCTATAGCCTCGCGCCATAATGCAGAAGATAACCGGTTCGCTATGTAGCCAGGCACCTCCTTCCTAAGCACAACCGGAACTTTCCCAATTTTCTCCATAAAACCATAAGCAAGCTCAACTGTTTCACGTGAAGTTTTCTCCCCAGGAACTAACTCCACTAGAGGGATCAGATGTGTCGGGTTGAAGGGGTGTACGATTATGCATCTCTCGGGTCTACTTGTTACTTTTTGTAGTTCTGTGATAGCAAACCCAGAAGAACTGCTTGCAATTATAGTGTTGGCTGGAGACTCTGAGTCAATTTTCTCGAAGATCTTTTTTTTCAAATCAAGGTTTTCTGGAGCTGATTCTTGAATATAGTCAGCGTTCCTAACCGCCTCTGTTAGGTTTGTTGTGATAGTGATTCTTTCCATCATTGCTTCAATCTCTTCTCGATTAACAAGGTTCTGCTCGGCGAGAAACTTCAAGTTCGACCTTATCTGTTCAACAGCGTTTACCAGAGATTTCTCTCTGATGCCCTGTAAACTAACTTGGTAGTTTTTCATCGCAAATATTGTAGCCCAACCATGACCGATAAGACCTGAACCAACACATGCAATTCGTTTAATCGCCATATTCTCAACCAACCGGAATTTAATTTAGCTGATTATCATCTTACGATGAAACGATAAATCGTTTACTGGAATTCTTTCCTTAATTCGCAGATTTTTCTGATACAATTTGAGCTAGATTGCCTTATCCAGCTCCTCAACTGCTGAGGGATTCTCAAGGACGGATAGATCGCCCAAGTCTTTTTCTCCAATAAATTTTGCTTTAATTATCCGACGTACGATCTTGCCTGTCCTCGTTTTAGGTAGCTCTTGAACGAACTTGATATCTTCTGGCCTAGCTATTTTTCCAACTTCCTCAACTACCTGTTCTTTAAGTTCATTTTTCAAGTCTAAACGAGATTCAATACCGTGCTTTAACACAACGTAGGCTACAATAGCTTCCCCTTTCAATTCATGAGGTTTCCCAACTACTGCAGTTTCTGCTACAGCAGGATGACGGCTCAGAGCGGCTTCTATTTCTGTAGGGCCAACCCTGTAACCTGAAACCTTAATGACATCGTCAACTCGACCAAGAACATACCAAAAACCATCCTTGTCAATGAGGGCTAAATCTCCATGATCCCAAACATCGCCAAAACGGTTCCAATAAACTTCGATATATCGTTTCGGATCATTCCAGAGCCCCTGGGTCATACCTGGCCAAGGCTTGCGAATCACTAAGTGACCCGGCTTTAATCGCACAGACTTTCCATCCTCGTCTGCAACATCGGCAGCGATTCCCGGAACAGGTCCTCCTACGGTGCTCGGCTTTAGAGACATGATTGGGAGAGGGCTAACAATGGCGCCTCCTATTTCAGTACCTCCCGCGAGATTTATAAGAGGACAACGACCTCCACCTATATTTTTGAAGAGCCATAGCCATGGCTCGGGGTTTAGAGGCTCAGCAGTGGCGGAAATCAGTCTCAACGAGGATAGGTCATGCTTCTTTACCCACTCTTCGCCATATTTCATGGCTAACCGTACGCCCGTGGGTGATATACCAAAAAGAGTTACTCTATGTTTCTCTATAATTCTCCACCATCTGTCTGGTGTGGGGTAATCTGGTGCGCCTTCATAAATCATGGCGGTGCCCCCTTGACTTAACGATCCATACATTACCCAAGTCTGCCCTACAATCCAACTCATATCTGACGGCCAGAACAATATGTCCCCATATTTCAGGTCAACGAGATATGCAGCTTGAAGAGCCGATAGGGCGGCATAACCTCCATGCGTAAGAAGAACGCCCTTAGGTTTCCCTGTAGTCCCTGAGGTGTATAGGATGGATAAAGGGGCGTCTGAGTCCATCATCTCCGTTTGACATTCAGTTGGCTGTGTTACCGTAATTTCATGATACCACAAGTCTCTGTTCTTATTCCATCTGATCTCGTTTCCAAGACGCCTATAAACCACGATATGTTTAACAGTAGATACCCTATCTGCTGCTCCATCTGCGGTCTCCTTAAGATTTATCTTCGCTCCTCTTCTATGGTACCCGTCAGCCGTAATCAACATCTTGACTTTGGCGTTCTTCAACCGAGTAACTAAGGCAGAGGTGCTAAAACCTGAGAAGATGGAAGTGTGTATTGCCCCTATCTTTCCACAGGCTAGTGCAGCTATGATTCCCTCAGGCAAAATAGACATGTAGATGCCTACCACATCGCCTTTACGTATGCCTAGTTGCTTTAAGGCGTTAGCTAACCTATTCACCTCGACGTATAGGTCTCGGTAGGATAGTTTTCTTACCTCACCATTCTCGCCTTCCCATATATAGGCAAGTTTATCGCTCTTCTCGGTTTTCACATGTTTATCGACGCAATTATAAACGATGTTAAATTTACCGCCAACAAACCATTTGGCCCAAGGTAAACCTCTGGATAAATCTAGAACTTTTTCATAAGGCTTAAACCACTCAATGTTTAGATCCTTGTTCACTTCATCCCAAAACCATTCCAAATCGTCAGTGGACCGTCTTATGAGTTCCTCATAACTTTCTATTCCGTGCTTATTCATGAATCGCTTTATATTGGTTTTCTCAACTAGCTCTTCAGAAGGCTTCCAAACTATTTTTTCATTCATTATGTCCTGAATCATATCTGAAAACTCTTTTATTTTACACTTTGGTAAGATAACTGAGGTTGTAGCTTGTGGGTGGAAAAGTTTTAGGTGGAAGAGAAAAGGTAAAGGTAGCCATAGTACAAAGCCCTCCCGTCTTCATGGATAAGAAAGGATGTTTAGAGAAAGCTTCCAGAAAAATAGAAGAGGCAGGGAAGCAAGGAGCAGAGTTGATCGTCTTCCCAGAGACCTGGATACCTACCTATCCCTATTGGACGATGAGTTGGGATACTGATTCTGCGATCTTTGCTAAAGTGAAAATCCAACTCCAAGATAACTCGTTGGTAATAGGTGGCAAGGATACTGAAACACTTGGAGAGGCTGCAAAAAACGCAAACGCATACGTGGTAATGGGATGCAACGAGCTTGATGATCGCGTAGGAAGTCGCACCATATACAACACACTAGTCTACTTTGACAGAAAGGGCAACGTTATGGGGAGACATAGAAAACTCATACCGTCTCACCTAGAACGCATATATTGGGGTAGAGGAGATGCTAGAGACATCAAAGTGTTTGAAACAGACATAGGTAGATTAGGTGGACAGATTTGCTGGGAGAATCATATGGTTAATGTTTCCGCTGCCTTCATAGCTCTGGGAGAAGACATTCATATTGCCGTCTGGCCTGGTACATGGAATTGCGGAATAAAACCTGGCGAGACTTTCATCTACGCTGGCACAAACATCACAGAATGTGATCTTACTTGTGCCACACGTGAGCGCGCCTTCTCAGGGCAACATTTTGTATTAAGCGCAAACAACATTCTAAGAATGGAGGATATTCCAGACGATTTCCCCTTTAAGAGTAAAATGAGTTACGCCGGGCCGGGGCAGGAAAACTTTGTTGGTTGGGGGTGTGGCGGTAGCCATATTGTTAGTCCCTCATCCGCATATATTGTTCCACCGACATTTGGTAAGGATACTATACTCTATGCAACCCTAGAAGCAGATTATATCAAATTGGTAAAAGCTGTGTTTGATGCTCTTGGACATTATGCACGCTGGGACCTCGTTAGCTTAAATATAAAAGAAGAAACCCACGAACCGATAGCAAAATCGGCACCTCCACCGGTTCTGCCTAGTCCACTGAAAATGAAAAAGCTAGCTGAGAAGTATGCTATTGATGAAGAAAAACTCGAACGTTTACTAACTGAATTATGTGCTACCTGAACTTTCTTCCTTCCTTAACATATTCCTCAAGAAGTGGACAAATCATATGAAACTCTTCACCATGCTTCGAAAAGAGCTCCTTAAGCTGGCTAAGAATAGCATCCAGTCCAAGTCTGTCTGCCAGTTCACATGGACCTAAAGGCCAGGCTGCACCGAGTTTCATCGCTGTATCGATATCGTTTGTTTCTGTGACCCCTTCATAGATCAGCCAGGCTGCTTCATTAACCGCTACCGCATAGACTCCTAAAACACTAAATTTCTCAGCAAGTTGGGAAGATATTACCGGTCGCCCATCTTTCCAGTCATAGAATCCTTCGCCAGTTTTTTTACCAAATTTCTTTTCCTTAACAATCTGCTCAAGGATCGAACAGGTTTTAAATCTCGCACCGTAAGTGGTCTCCATTACCTTTAGAACATTGAAGACTATGTCAAGACCGATATAGTCCAATAGTTCAAATGCTCCCATTGGAAATTTCTCTTTATATTTAAAAGCCGCATCCATCTCTGCGACGGTTGCTTCATCTCTACTAACTGTCCGGCATGCCTCGTTTAACATCGAAAACAATATTCGGTTCACAATGAAAGCTCTAACATCTTTCCTAACAACTACAGGAGTCTTGTCTAGCTTCTTTACCAAATCGCAAGCTAAGTTTACTGTTTCATCACTGGTGCATTCTCCCTTAATTACCTCAACAAGCATCATAATTGTAGGAGGATTAAAGAAATGCATACCGACAACTTTATCGGGTCTCCCGCTAACCTTCGAAATCTCTGTTATGCTCAAGCTTGAGGTATTAGTAGCCAAGATTGTATTTTTAGGAGAAACCTCACCCAGATTTTTGAAGATTCGCTTTTTGAGGGTTAGATCTTCAGCGACTGCCTCGATGATAAAGTCACTATCTTTAACAGCATTCTCCACGTTTGTTGTCAGTTTAATCCTCAACAACGCAGTTCTTGCAGCTTCCTCTCCAATTTTATGTCTCTCGGCAAATCTCCCTAGGTTCTGTTTGATATCATCCATGGCCTTATCCAGTATCGCCGCGTTTATGTCAACCAACGCAACATCAATCCCCGCTAAGGCTAACGTTTGTGCTATCCCATGCCCCATGGTGCCTGCTCCTATCACAGCGGCTTTCTTCATGATTTTGTCACTTATCTGCTTCTAACTTCTTATAGGTCGCTAAGACTGTAATATTGGTATTTCTTTCTTTTGATAAACGCAACTCAATCTACAGTTAACCAACATCGTGTTTTACTGGAGAATAATACGTACACAATGATCGCTGTGGAAGTAAAAAAAACTATTCAAATCCGGCCGGTCCACCACAAACTTTTCCAAAAACTAAATATTGGTACCTTGGTGTGCACACACTATAACTGCGAAACATCATTAAGTTAAGATTGCATTATTTATTTGAGGCAATTTTAATTGGGCTCTTACCGGTTTAACCTTGACAAGACTTTGTCCTTGGATCTTAGCAGAAATGAGCTGTTGAAGATCCGCCATTCTCCCAAGGAGATGTTCTGGGTTGATATTGAGGCTCCAACAGAAAGCGATTTGAAGCTTATGAGCGAGGTTCTCAATTTTCATCCTTTGGCTATTGAAGACTGTATACACGAACAAACTAGACCAAAAATTGATGATTATGAAGGCTATAAATTAATAGTTTTTCATGGCATTAACTTCAATCCCGGAGAACATCGGCTGGATACCATTGATTTGAAGATCTTCCTTGGTTCAAACTATATAGTAACTGTTCACGATAAAACGCTTCAGAGCATCGCTGTAACCAAGAGTCGATTGGAGAAGAACCCACAACTTTTGGAAACTGGACCGGACAGAATTCTTTATCGAATTCTAGATGAACTTGTTGACCGCTATTTTTCAGTTATCAACGATTTGGATGAAAAATTGACCAAGATAGAGAATAACATATTTGAAACTTTCTCCAAAGAATCATTGCAGCAAATATTTTCCAGCAAGAAGGAAGTTTTGGCTCTAAAAAAACTGGTCAGTCCTCAAATGGAAGTATTGAAAACTCTCACATACAGAGAATCCCCGTACATAAGTCCTTCGACTCAACTATATCTTCGTGATGTATACGACCACATGCTAAGAATATTTGATACGCTTGAGAATCAGAGAGACCTGTTATCGACTACTATGGACTCTTATCTGTCTCAAGTGTCCAATCGTATGAATGAGGTTATGAAGGCGTTAAGTATAGTTGCCACAATTATGCTCCCCTTATCGTTTCTAACTGGACTTTATGGAACAAACTTCATCTTGCTTCCAGGAGCTGAAGATCCATTGGGGTTCTGGCTTCTAATTGCTGGAATGATTTCAGTTGCAGGAGTAATGGTTATGTATTTCAGGAGAAAAAAATGGTTCTGACTTTTACAACTTTAGAAGCTATTGATCGTATTGCTGGGTATATACGCAAACTAGCAGGATAGGCTACCAATCATCATCCTTTCTCGTTCAGAAGCCTCTTTTTGTTACATATATACCTGAATTCATATGTTAATCCTGCCCTGGGCACTCAAAACCCCTGCTCAAGACCGAAACTTTTTAAAAATGTAAATTTCAATGACGTGTAAATACGCATAAAGTGGTACTCGGATAAGTTTTTATCCGGGTCCCCTCGGGCTCGCCCTTCTTAATTATTTATTATCACTAGCAAATAGGGGATAAAATCCCATCCCACATGATAAGCTCAAGCCCTCTAGAAGTTTGAACCTAAATTTTGGAACCGATTTTAGCTACAAAAATGCTTCGAAT
>JBDRNN010000202.1:0-20159 GCA_043811145.1 Candidatus Bathyarchaeota archaeon | reverse complement strand
GCATCTTGCAATTTAGCTTTGAAAGAATATCCGCAACTTTTCAAAAATAGTGAATATGAAAAAAAGGCTAAAGAATTATCCGAAAAGGTTTATGATGTCTCTGAATTTTTAACTCAACACATTAAACTAGCTTTGCCTAAGGATAGTGTGCACCGAAAAATTGGAGAAAGATTGGTAACCTATCATGATCCTTGTCATCTAAGGGTTTCAGGGATAGTTAAACCGCCAAGGGAGCTGCTGAAACGTATTCCGCACTTAAAGTTTCTGGAGATGGTGGATGCTGATCGTTGCTGCGGAGGAGCTGGGACTTACATCCTTAAAAACCCCGATTATTCTACGCGAATATTTAGGAGAAAGAATGAGGCTATTGAGCATGCGGGAGCAGATATCGTTGCCACAAGTTGCCCCGCCTGTATGATGCAGCTAAATTCTGGATTAAAGGGTAGCAAGAAAGTTAAACATATAGTTCAATTGTTAGATGAAGCTTATAATTAAGGAGAAAAAAATTAAACATGCCGTTTGGTTATGCGGGAAAAATTCTTAGAGTAAACCTTTCAACTGATAAGGTAAGCGAGGAGAAAATCCCCGAGCTTGCACTAAGAAAATACGTTGGTGGAAGGGGTTTAGCTGCGAGCATTTTATTCAAAGAAGTCAAGTCTAAAATTGACCCCTTGGGCTCTGCGAATAAACTAGTTTTTGCTACAGGTCCCTTTGAAAACACGATTATGCCCGGTGGATCTCGTTATGTTGCGTGCGGAAAATCTCCTTTGACAGGCGGATGGGGAGAATCACATGCTGCTGGAGTTTTTGGTTCTATGATGAAAAAATCAGGTTATGATGTGATAATAATTGAAGGCAAAGCTAACAGTCCGGTGTATATTTGGGTTGTTTCAGGAGAGGCTGAGGTTAGAGATGGCTCAAAAATTTGGGGTTTGCATGTTGGTGACACAGATGGGGCAGTTAAAAAAGAGACAAACGCGAATGCTGCGGTCGCATGTATTGGGATTGCAGGCGAGAACTTGGTTCGTTTTTCAAGCATCATAAGTGAGTGTGATCGGTGCTGTGGAAGAAGTGGTATGGGCGCTTTGATGGGTTCAAAAAAGCTTAAGGCAATCGCAGTTTGGGGCGATCAAAAAACTGCTGTTCATGACGAAGATCGGTTGAGGGAACTTGCAAGAGTTATGAACGTCGGTATTAAATTGCATCCTCTATCCAAAAATTTTGGTAAATATGGTACGGCCGCTTCAGTTGGACCGCATAACGCCATGGGGATATTTCCAGTCAAGAATTTCCAAGCGGGTGTAACTGATGAAATAGAAAAGGTTACAGGAGAGACTATGGCTAAAGATATTTTGGTGGGAAGAAAAGCTTGTCAAAACTGTGTGATAGGTTGTAGAAGGCATGTTAAAGTGAAAACTTCCGACTATGAAGTTGACCCGAAGTATGGAGGTCCCGAGTTTGAAACTATAGGCGTTTTCGGACCTATGCTTCAGAACACAAATCTTGCATCTATTGCAATGGCGCATCAACTTTGCAACATTTATGGGCTTGACGTTATCAACACTGGAATAATTATTGCCTGGGTTATGGAGTGTTTTGAGAGAAGAATTATCACAGTTAACGATACGTGTGGCTTGAAGCCAAAATGGGGAGACTATAAGGTAATCTTTCAGATAATCGAAAAGATCGCAAAACGAGAAGGTTTCGGAAACCTATTGTCTCAGGGTTTAAAGGAGGTCTCTCAAAAAATTGGCAAAGGATCTATACAATATGCGATGCAGGTTAAAAATCAAGCTATGCCGGTTCATGATCCTCGAGGAAAGATAAGTCAAGGTTTATCATATGCAGTATCCAACAGAGGGGCTTGTCACCTACAAGGAATGCATGACACATCAATCGAGGCTGGCAATGTGGCCCCCGAAATTGGGATTGGTGAAAAGTTTAGGGGCCTGGGTAGGATGAAGAAGGAGGGTAAGGCTGAGTTGACTATGTTAACTCAGAACTGGAGGTCTATTGAGGACAGTTTGATAATTTGTAAGTTCATACCTTGGGATTATGGTCCAGTTATGCCAAAAACTGTTTGCGAAGCTTTGAATTTGATAACTAGTTGGCATATGACAGTTGGCGACATGATGAAGGTTGGAGAAAGAAGCTTCAACTTATGTCGGATGTTCAATGTGCGGGAAGGTTTCTCAAGAAAGGACGATACCCTTCCCCCTCGAATGGCTGAATCTTTGCCGAGGGGTGGAACTAAGGGTTCAACATTTACGGGGGAAGATCTAGCTAAACTGTTAGATGAATATTATATGCTTCGAGGATGGGATAACGAAGGAATTCCAACCAAGGATAAACTTCGAGAATTAGGCATCGAAGTTAGTGCATAGTATTGTGCTAAATTATGTGTTCTCGTGAATAGAAATCTTGGAAATAGAAACTATTCATAATATATTATTTCTTCATCTTCTAGCTTTTGGTGAAGTTTGTTTACTGCCTGGTAAACTTCTGTTTCTTTTTTCGCCCCTGTGCATACTAGCTTCCCGCTTGCGAAGAGAAGAATTACCACCTTCGGAACAGCCATCCTATAAATAAGGCCTGGAAATTGTTCGGGTTCATATAGAGTTTTTTCTAGTTGATATGCTGCTTTTTCAAGATCTATTTTTCCGTACAGATTGGCAGAGGCAACTATGTTTTGAATTTTGGTTGTGGGTTTTCCCATTATGACAATTCCTTGAGCCTTGAGCTCTCTTACAACTTTTTCTACAGCTTTTATCGCTTGCATTTCAGATTTTGCGCCTGTGCAGACCATTTTTCCGGAATTAAAAATTAAGGTTGCAGTTTTTGGTTTCTTGAGCCTGAACACGAGGCCTGGAAATTGTTCTGGGCGATATTCGGCTGTTGGGAAAGCTTTTGTGATAGCATCCAAGTCTACGGTATGTTCAAGGGAAGCTGAAGCTACAACATTTTCAATACTGACAGTTGGCTTGGTCCTTGGCAAAATAAGCCCTCTATACTTATAGACCAGATAGATAACCCATATAAAAGCAATTCTAGTGTAATTACAATTTTCACTTCATTTCTCTGAGTGGGCTCGCATTAATCGCGAGCCTTTTTTTAATGTAATATGCAAAGGTAGGCGCATAACCGCAATAAGTGAAAACTTGCTGGGGTCTGCTCTTGTTAACGTAATTTAAGAGTTGGTAAAAGTCCGCATGGCTGCTTAATGGAAATACCCCCTTTCTTTCTGTGAACTTTACGGCCCAACCCGTAGCGCGAGCAGAGGTATTGTTTGTTGAGGTACTGTTTCGCTGTTTTATTTCAACAAACTTGTCCTGCTGTTCTTTTGGATATTGGCTTGTGACATCTAGCTCGATTCCGTGTCTTCCGTATATTTCGCAAATTTTTATGATTTTTGGATGACTAACTACTCGGATTCTTGTGAATTGATTTATTAATCTAATTAGTTCCTGAGCTTTTCCAGCTGAGTATACGTTGAAAGCGGGCACAGTGCCTTCCTCCATCTTTTCGATAACCCATTTCAGAATTTTTAAGTAAGTTTCTTCACGGGGTGGAAATATGAGATCGGGTCTACCATATGTTGCCTCGGTTATGAGGATATCACATGTAATGGGCTTAGCTGCTTTAGTTGTTAAGGTATCGTTGCAGTTTATGTCGCCGGTATAGACAATTATTCCTTCGTTTGTTTTTATTTCAAACTGAGTTGAACCAAGCATATGACCCGCGTTATGTGCTACAACCTCTACGTCTCCTATTCGAACTTTTTCTTCGTATTCCATTGATTTATGTTCAGTCACTTTTCTTTCAAATCTTGCTTCAAAAATTTCTTTTGTACTTAGGAGCGAGTACTTTGTTGATCTTCTTGCCGAGAATCCTGCTATGTGATCTCCATGTGCGTGAGATGTGAAAATATTTTCATATGGGGTATTGGTAACTATTGGGTCAAAGCATAGTCTAGTTTCCTTTGTTCGTATTATTACTCCTTTATCCCAGAAAATCTGAACGTCTTTCGTGCTTATGGCCTCTCACATTATACCCGTTTAGAAGTAAAAATATATGGCGGTAGCCAATATCTAGCTAAATGTCTTTCTCTTTAAAATTGTTGTTTGAGTTAGCAACGGAATAATGCGCTTGTTTTCTAGAAGTAAAATTCTCCCTTGACAAATTTTTGAGTTCGTATATCATTCGGGTTTGCTAACAATCTTTCAGTTTCATCTTGCTCGATTATTGTACCATCGAAAAGAAAAGTAGCCCAGCTTGATATGCGTTTTGCTTGGTGAATATTGTGGGTTGCTACGACTATAGTTGAATTTCCATTCAAGTTTTTAATCAATTCCTCTATCATCATTGCGTTTGCAATGTCTAAGTTAGCGGTAGGTTCATCGATGAGAAGAAGCTCAGGCTCAATAGCTAATGCTCTTGCTATCGAGACTCTCTGTTGTTCTCCACCTGATAGTTTTTTAGCTTGTCTTTGAGCAAAGTTCTCCATCCTGACCTTCTGCAGTGCTTTGTAGACTCTTTCTTCTATTTGATGTCTTTCCAAACCTCTAATACTAAGGCCAAAGGCCACATTCTTGAAGACGGTAGTGTTAAAGAATATGGATTTTTGAAAGATCATTGTAGATTTTTGGATTAGAAGATGTCGGTTTCCATCGTTTATTCTCGCATCCTTGTAAATGAGTGCGCCACTACTGGGATTTTCGAGACCGGCGACAATCTTGAGAAGTGTTGATTTTCCTGATCCACTTGGCCCTAACAGAGCTGTAATCTCACCTTTAATTATTCTAAGATTAATGTTCCTAAGTGCCTGTATTAATCCAAAACTTTTCTCTAAGCCTCTGGTCTCAAGGAGAATCATCGTCAATCAGCTTCTCCTTAAATAATTTATTGTAATGCTCATGGCGTATACAATGGCCAGTAGTATTATTCCTTGAGCGATGCTGAAAGCGATGTCGCCTCTTGCAGTTTCAAGAGCAATAGACGTGGTTAAAACTCGAGTTAGGCCATGTATGTTTCCTCCAAGCATCATTGCTACGCCCAGCTCAGCGAAGGCTCGATTAAAAGCGGCTACCACAGCCAGTGTTACACCTGCTGTAGCTTCTTTTAATATGGCTGTGGAAGCTTGAATTTGTGATGCGCCGAGCGTTTTAGCCAAACTTCTGAGTTCAATGTCAATCGCTTCAATGGCACCTGTCGTGAAGCTGACAACAATTGGAGTTATAAGAATAGCTTGGCCTATGGCTATGGCCATTGGGGTAAAGAGGAGCTGCAGCATGCCCAGTGGCCCAGATCTCGATAAGATCAGAAAGAGAACGAGCCCCAATACTACGGTAGGAACTCCAAGAAAAGCATTAAATGACCCTCTAATGAAGCGTCTGCCGGGGAAATTCTTCAAACCTAAAACTATTGCTATGGGTAGACTCCATAGAGTCGCCATAGCTACAGCCAACCCTGAAATATAAAGTGAGCGTAGAGTTATGTTGATAATTAATGGGTCTAGGAAAAAAATTAGGTGGAAGGCTTGGATTATGCCTTCGATTATTACATCCGTCAAGGTATTACACGTTTGGGCATAGTACTTATCGTTGATACAAATGTTAACCCGCTGGGGTTGTATTGTTTATCGGCAGGGCACTCAGTTCCATCAAAAAATGCAAGTTGTCTTATCCAACTGGCCGTTGCGGGGTCACTGTTTGTTTCTAAAATTTCAACTGCCGGATTGAACAATGGCTGACCAAATGTGTCTACACCGAACTCTGCAAACAGGTCCTGAATTTCATCCGATGCAAGGAACTTTATGAATGACATTGCACGGTTGAATTTAACGTGGGCAAGATCAGGGTTTCTGGGGTCGCAAGCTATTGCACTATACACATTCAAAGTTTCTTTGCCAGCATCGACTACAATGTCCAGGTCAATATTGCCTCTCACGTAGTTGTTTAGGTAGCTTCCCATATCGCACATCGTATAGGCTCGCTTTTCATCGGTTAACTTTAATGTTGCTGTCATGCCTGAACCTGCTTCAATGTACCATGCTTGGTTTCTTAATATGCTTGCATCTTCTCCTCCAGCTGTCCACAAACTTTTCTCCTTAGAGTGAGTACCTGAATCATCGCCTCTAGAGACCCATTCCGCTAAGCCATCTTCTCCTGCACTCTTTATCTTGAGTAATGCATCCACTGGTCCCAGGCCTCTGACGCCTGCAGGGTCCTCCTCTGGACCTACAATGACGAAGTAGTTGTATGCTATTATCTTCCTGTTTACACCATAGCCATCATCTAGAAATGTTTTTTCTCTTGCCGTGTCATGAACAAGTATCATGTCTGCGTCTCCTCTCATAGCAGTCTGTATCGCCAAACCTGTGCCCTGAGAAATGAAAGTCACATTGACAGAGGGGTATTGTGCCTCAAATTTGCTATCAAGAATATCTAGGAAACCTGTTTCGTAGAGGCTAGTTGTTGTTGAAACTACGAGCTTCTCTTTCTCTTGGTTTATGGTTATGTAGGCGGCTGTGCCTGCTACTGCCGCTACAATGATGATAACTGCTACAACGATTGCTATATGTTTATTCATACATATCGCCGTTATGTACCAAAAAATATAATTATATAAAAATTTTTCGCGTATTCACTGTACTACATAAAAAACAAAATTCTAAGTGAAATATTTCAATGAATTTTGAGGTATCGATACGAAAAACGAATCCAATAAATAAGAACATACTTGATAAAACAAAACACGAAATATCTTTGCAAAAATAAATGAGTGAAAAATATCTGCCGCTTATATTCTATAATTAAAATATTGTTGTAGCCTCACCTCAAAAACAATCGGTATGTCTGAAATTAAGGAAAGCGTTTTTAGCTTAGGCTTGGATGACGAGTTCTATCCTGTGTAGCTAGTTTACGTAATTCATTAAAAATGACTTTTTGATAAACTTTTTCAAAAGCCAATTTATATTTGTGGGGATAATGGAGCCCCGGGCGGGATTTGAACCCGCGACCTTAGCCTTACCAAGGCCACGCGCCACCATGCTGCGCCTTCCTGCCCTTCAATAAGAGAACCAGGGCTAAACCGGAGCTTTGAGTCTATGTTCTTGAAAAAGGTAACTTGTATTTAGCTCTCATCGTATTATTGGTCAAGCTTTTTCAATTTTTTTTCATATTCCTCTGCGCAACGTGGACAGCAGAAGGTATATTCCTTGCCGTTTATGTCTCTTTTCTGTACTGCACATACGCATCGGTCACCCGAAACTTCAGCACTGCAAGATTCACACTTTATGAAAATCTTTTTTCACCCTGTCTTTTTGATTAAAAAGCGAATACCGCCTTCTATTTTTTCGGACTCCAAAAGTTCATGTCCTGTTGTTCTGGCAAAATATTTCATGTCTTCTTCAGCTGCCGGGTCATCAGAGACGAGTTCTAATATCTGTCCTACTTCCATTTTGTCCAGTGCTTCCCTCGTCTTTAAGATCGGAATGGGACAGTAAAGGCCTATGCAATCAACCGTGTGGTCAGGTTTCAAAATTACGCACTTAGAGGTTTAATTGGTATGGCTATTTAATTCTTTTTCGGATTCTAACAAGCTTTCCAAAAATTTGCTGAACTTCCGGAAATGGGATTAAAATAAACGGTATGAAAATTTTAAATGCACACCGTTTCGTGTGCTTCAGGGATGCTTACATCTGTATAATCGGTGATTTGTCCTGCGATGGCTTGGCATTGGAGTAATTCACCGTGGACGAGGAATGTCCTTTTGGGCTTAAGAGTCCTTACGAATTCGCTAAGTTCAACCTGATCAGCGTGCGCTGAAAGTTCAATTTGTTCTATCTTTGCTTTTACAGGTACTGAATTACCGTTATTTTCAATAATCTTCTTCTCTTGTGCAATTTTTAGAGGGCTGTCAGGTGGCAGGTATCCTGAGCTTATTATGACCAAATTATCCTCGTTTTCAGCCCACTCCTTAAGTAGGTGAAGGCTGGCGCCTGCGTGGCCAAAACCTGATGTGCAGATTACTACTGCTGGTTCTGCGATATCTTGAACTTTTCTTAGGTGCTTCACTCTTTTGTAAGCGAATGGCATCTTCTCTTCTCGAACTGATTTTCCGAGAAGATTCTTATAGTTATCGAAATGTCGTGTAATCCGGTGAGCTAGTCGCGAGATGTAGTAAGCCTTGCAACGTGGTATAGATCCCTCTTTTAATGCGGCATCAATTCTTAAGGCCATTTCTTGAGTTCTGTGGAAAGCGAATGAAGGAATAAGCACATTTCCGCCTTTTTCCAATGTTTCTGAGATCTTGCTGAGCATTGTATTGATTAGTTCCACTCTGTTGGGTCTTACAACTCCTCCATAGGTTGACTCCATGATCAGGATGTCGGGATTTATCGGTAGCCCTTGCAAATTGGCGCCATCTAGCATGTCAGTGTTGTGAAGGCAAAAGTCTCCCGTGTATATGATTGTTTTACCTTCAGTTTTCAGGCATGCCATATTTGCACCTAGAACATGTCCAGCTGGCTGAAGGGAAATCTCCATTCCGGTTAGAGCTACTCGTTCTCTTGGTAACCATAACTCTTTGATCTTATTCACGTCGTCTGAATTATACGGAATGTCTTTTCCGTTCATCCTCTGAACCTTGATCAGGTCATGTAACAGTTCAGAAGTTACGTCACGGGTAGCTTTGGATCCGATTATTGGTGTATGCTTGTCTGCCATTGTTAGAAGGTTGCCCGAATGGTCTAAATGGGCATGGGTAGCTATTATTGCATCCAAATCCTTTGGAAGACCATCAGTAATCCCTTGGTCTAAGTTTATACCGTAGTCTAATGCTACTTGGGCGTTCTCTGTTTTTACAACAGTGCATGAACCACCTATTTCTCTTATTCCGCCTTGGAATGTTATCTTCATAATTATCACCTTAATCAGCACTGGCTTAATTCCAGAAACCTATCAAAAGCATCAAACTTCGATGAAATCTCACTGCAGTTAAAACAGCGTCTGTATTGAACCAGTGTCTTTCGTACTATGAGAGTTAGCGCGGTATATTAATTTACCTGTGAATATCTTCAAATTTTTCTAGATGGGTCACCCTTTCTAGATTTCTCCTGCTGGTTGGTGAAGGTTTTGACGTTGGATGTCCAATCGGTATTATCGCTATAGGCCTATAACGTTGAGGAAGGTTGAAGATCTTTCTAACGCGTTCTTCATGAAAAGCACCGATCCAGCAAGTGCCCAGTTCTAAGGCATGAGCAGCCAATAGAAGATTTTGAATAGCAGCCGCTGAATCCTGTAAACAATATAGACTTTCTCCTCGAGTACCATAACCCGCGGATGCCTTCTCACAATCGACGCAGACAACCAACACCACGGGAGCATCTGCTATGAAAGATTGTCCTACAGCAGCCCAAACCCGCTGAGCCTTAGTTTCGGAGTTTTTTATTATTATCACTTCCCAGGGTTGAAGGTTTCCAGCTGACGGAGCCCAACGTGCGGCATCTAAGATCTTTAGGACATCCTCTTTCGAAACATCTTTCTTTCTAAAGGAGCGAACACTTCTCCTTCCGTGAATAGCCTCAAAAACATCCATCTTTAACTCTCTATTGTCTGTGTTGATGGGAGATAAAACTGCATTTCGGTTTAAAACGATAGTTACTTAGCTGACCAAGGCAAAAATAACATTATGGCTATGTCCCGTCAGAAAAAAAACCTCGTAACCCACATGGATAACAATCGAAAAACCTTGTTCAAGCTTTGCTGTTCTCTGATCCAAGCCAAAAGTGAAAACCCTCCGGGGGATGTCACTGAAGCAGCTATGGTTACAAAGTGTTTCCTTGAAAAAAATGGGTTATCGACAAAAACTTATGAGCCTATTAAGGGTCGAATGAGCCTGATAACAACTATCGGTAGCGGTAAGAAAACGTTGCTTTTCAACGGTCATATTGATGTAGTTCCTGTGGGGGACACGTCTAGGTGGAGTTTTCATCCGCTCTTGGGCAAAGTTAGGGGCGGGAAAATTTTGGGGAGAGGAGCCTCCGACATGAAGTGTGGCGTTGCGGCTATACTTTTTGCATTATCCGAGCTTTCAAGGATAGAGAAAGACTTGAATGGCAAAGTGGTAGCTTCTGTCGTCTGCGATGAGGAGACTGGAGGAGAATATGGTACGAAGTGGTTAGTTGAACATGGTAAACTTGCGGGGGATGCCTGTCTTATAGCTGAAACCTCAGGTGCTCTCGGCGCCGGGTACGCTATTAATGCAGGAGAAAGGGGTGTTTGTTGGATAAACCTCCGAGCCCAGGGCAAGCCAGCTCACGGAAGCACCCCTCAGTTGGGGAAAAACGCAATACTGGCAATGATGCAAACTATTGCTAACATTCAACAAATAGAAAATACTAAAGTAAATATTCCTAACAGCGCCAAATCATTAGTTGAAGAGGGGAAAGCTTTCTTATCTCTAATCGCAAAGAAAAACAAAGTCACTAATTTGGCGGAAGCGCTTAGTCATTATTCTGTAAATCTGGGAAAGATATTCGGTGGAAATAAAGTAAACGTTGTACCCGAAAGCTGTGAAGCTGAAGTTGACATCAGAATACCTGTCGGTGGATCGGGTGAGGCTATAAAAGTTTTCCTTCAGAAGACTTTGCCCATAGGGTTGAGCTACAAAGTCTTAAATTTTGCGGCACCATCCTACACTCCAGCTCAAGCTCCCCTTGTAAAGATAACAAAAAAAGCAGCGATGGAATTTTTCAATTATATGCCTCCGGCTCAGATTATTCCTGCTACAAGCGATGGCCATATGTTACGCGAAAAACTCGGAATTCCAACCATCAGCTTCGGTCCAGGCTACGCTGAAAAAGCTCATGTTTATGACGAATATGTGGTGGCTGAGGATATTGTTAAGTTCGCCAAGACATATGGTGGAGTTGCGTTGGGATTTTTGGGAGCGTAATGATTATTTTTGCCGCAAATATTCAACTTATGATATTTTTGCGGCATAATTTCTCTCATATTGTGTTATCAATCCACAAAACTTAAATATATTTGCGGCATGTTACTGATTTATAAATGGTGAATACTTATGTCGCCTCAAAAATATCGAAAAGTTGCTATTGAAGAAGTGCTTAAGGACCTTGAAAACGGTCTAAAAATTGTGGATATCGCCCGTAAATATGGCATATCGCGAGATACTGTTGAAAGAAGACTTAAAGATGCCGAAAAAACTATGGGCAGTAGGGTAAACGATGCAAGGCAAACTGGAAGTCGACTTACGAGTCAAAAGGTAATGAATGGTCAGATGTGCTACGCTATCGGAGAAGCTTTGATTGGAAGGGAACCCGAGTTAGCGCATATAGACTTAGTAATTGGTGATAAGTGGGGCCCAGTTGGACAATCTTTTACTAACGGATTAGCGAATTTGTCTGCGGGGCATACTCCTTTATTGGCCGTTATTCGGCCAAATTTACCTCCAAAACCTTACACCTTGATAGTTCCTAAAGTAACGGTTAAAGATTTTGAGCAAATCGGGAAAATTTTTGGCCCTTCTCAGGCTGCAGTAGCGAAAGCTGTTGCTGACTCTGTTGAGGAGGGCATCATCCCTCGTGACAAGGTTGATGATTGGGTTATTATATGTAGTGTTTTCGTTCATCCTGAAGCTAAAGACTACCGGAGCATTTATCATTATAACTATAGTGCTACAAAACTTGCAATAAAAAGGGCATTAACAAACTATCCTCCTATTGATAAAATCATGTATGATAAAGATAGGGCTAAACATCCAATCATGAACTTCAGGGTACCTAGACTTTGGATGCCACCTTATCTACAAATCGCTCTTGATGTTCCTGATATTGAGCGGGTGAAGAAAATTATAAATGAACTTCCAACCAGCGATAGGCTTATCCTTGAAGCGGGAACCCCTCTCATAAAGAAATATGGCGTGAATGTACTTCGTGACCTGCGGGAAATCGCCCGAGACAGTTTCATTGTTGCAGATTTAAAAACTTTGGATGTTGGACAGGTTGAGGTTGACTTGGCATATGATGAAACCGCGGATGCGGTAGTTGTGTCAGGTCTAGCGTCTAGAGACACTATAGACAAATTCATCTACGAGACTAAAAGATTTGGAATCTATTCGATTGTCGACATGATGTCTGTGGCTAATCCCTTGGCAACTCTTAGATCTTTGAGGGATATACCTGATATTGTAATTCTCCATCGCGGCATTGATGAAGAACATGGAGGAAAAACCCGTTGGGAACTAATTAGAGAAATTAAGGATACTTTTAAGGAAAAACAAATACTGTTTGCGGTTGCTGGAGGGATCGATCCCATTACTGCGTCTCATGCCATAAAGTCTGGAGCAGACATATTGATTGTTGGCAGGTACATTACTCAGTCGAAGGATGTTAAAAGAGCAGCTAGAGAGTTTCTGGAGCTTATTGGGCCCGACATGGATCTCTTGAGGGTGCATGTCGAATAAACACCTGAAAGGTTTAGCGGTTTATCGATGCCCTTTGAATGGGGAAGTAATAAAAAAAACTTTCCCCCACTGTTTTTTTAATTTTTTGCGAAGTCTGGAATTGAGAATTTTTTGTTGCGGTCACCTAGCGCTTAGCTTCTAATGTTTTGTTTGTGTAGTTCTGAAAGTAATTTTAGCAGGATTTTTTGTTCAATGGCCGCTACTAGCTTACGAGTTTGAACAACCACATCTGGATTAACGCTTACGCTGTCTATTCCAGACTTTATTAAGGTCTCAGTTAGTTCAGGGTATACGCTGGGTCCTTGTCCACATATTGAGACAGTTATGCCATGTTTGTGGGCAACGTTAATCAGTTCAGTAATTGCCTTTAACACAGCAGGGTCTCTTTCGTCAAAGTATCGGGGGTCTAGAGCGGGTAATATTTGACTGTCGCGGTCCGTTCCCATTATAAGTTGTGTTAAATCGTTGCTTCCAATGCTGAAGCCGTCGCAAAGTTTGCTGAACTCATCTGCCATGAAAATGATGCTTGGTACTTCGGCCATTAGCCAGACCTTGAAGTCTCTTCCTCGTTTTAATTCTTCTTCCTTTAGTATTTCTAAAGTTCTTTCAACCTCCCAAGTGGTGCGGACGAATGGTAGCATTACCCATACGTTTTTTAGTTTCCATTCAACTCGGCATTTTTTAATGGCCTTACATTCTAAACGGAATGCTTGTTCAAATTGAGGTGATACGTATCTGCTTACTCCTCGGTATCCTAGCATTGGGTTATCTTCGTGCATTTCATATTTGTCTCCACCTTTTAACTGGGCGTACTCGTTTGTTTTAAAGTCTGAGAACCGAACAACAACATTTCTTGGGTGAATTGCTCTTGCAACTTGGGCTATGCCCTCTGCTAGTTTATCAATGTACTTTTGTGGTTGTCCTATTTCCAGTAGATAGTTTGGGTGTTCACCTATCCTGCTTGCAATCACAAATTCAACTCGCATCAATCCTATTGCATCGAAAGGAAGATTTTTGTAGTCGTCAATTTTTTCAGGCACTCCTAGGTTCATGTAAACTTTAGTTGCAGTAGGAATAAAGGGTTCAAAGGTTGTAGCCGCAGCAGCAATCTTTGGAGTTGTAGACGGTGCAGCTTCAGCTAAAATTCCCTCGTAAACTACACCAACATTCGAATCCACTGTATACTCCTTCCCATGTTGCATCGTTTTTGTGCAGTTTCCAGTTCCCACAATGCAAGGTATGCCCATTTCTCTTGAAACGATTGCAGCATGGCAGGTCATACCTCCCTCGTCTGTTACAATGGCTGAGGCAATTCTCATATATGGAGTCCAGTCAGGGCTTGTCATTTTTGTAACAAGAATGTCTTTTTCTCTGAAGCTTTCTGAAAGTTCTTTGGGGCTAAATCCTATTTTTGCAACTCCGCTGGCTAGTCCGGGGCTGGCAGGTAACCCCTGTATTACCACTTTTCTCTCAGATGATGCGGCTGAAGTTGCTGCCTTCGGAGCTTCCGGTGATGCAGCAGTTTTTGAACCCCAAACTGTCTCAGCTCGACTTTGAGTTATAACCATTGATTCAGATGATGGAAGGTCAGGATCTATTGCCCACTCTATGTCTTGTGGTCGTCCATAGTGTTTTTCTATTCTTTTGGCTAAATTGGCTAGTTGGGTTATCTCCTCGGGCGTTAATGTTGGAGCTTTCTGTCGTTCAAGAGGGATCGCGGCATGAATTGTTTTACCTGTTTTTTTATCAGCCTTATACTCAATTTTTTTTAAGGCAATTTTCTGCTCAACAACCTTGAGCGTGTTTTTGTCTACTATATAGTTGTCTGGATTTACGGCTCCACTTACCACACTCTCACCCAGCCCCCAGTTTCCTTCAATAACGATCTTCGATTCATCTCCTGTTACTGGATGCATCGTAAACATGACGCCTGCAGCCTTTGCGTTGACCATTTTTTGGACTCCAACGCTTATGAGGACCTTGTCATGTGGGAAACCTTTCTGGTCTCGATAGAATAGTGCACGTGGTGTAAATAGGCTGGACCAGCATCTAACCATTTTTTCTAACAGTTCTTTAGAACCTTTCACATTTAGGTATGTTTCTTGTTGTCCAGCAAAGCTTGCGTCAGGCAGATCTTCTGCCGTTGCGCTTGACCTAACTGCTACAGAGATGTTAGTGGTCTTGAACCTTTTTGACAGTTCATTATATGCTGTAATCACAGCCTTTTTTATTTCGTTAGGTACTGGAGTTGAATCAATAATGCTTCTTACTTTGCGACTGGCTTTTTCGTACTGGTTTGGGTCATTCGGGTCTGTTACAATGTCTTTTATGGTTTGATATATTTTGGAAGCTATATTCGTTTTAGTTATGAATTTCTTATATGCTTGGGCTGTTATCGCAAAACCCGGAGGTACAGGTATCTGGGCTCTTGTCATCTCCCCAAGGTTTGCATTTTTCGGCGGATATTGATAAACTCAATATCCTTTGCCGCCTGCTACTGGCGTGTCGTCCTTGGTGAGATCCTCGAACCAGAGAATTGAGGCTTCTTTATTTTGGTTAGTCAACATTATTTCTAATTCACCTTATGTCTATATTGGGATGGGCCATTTTAAGTTTTAGCTTTAGGTCTCGCTTTGTAAATGAACTTTAATAAGTTTGCACAATGAAAATGGTATTAATGTTGAACTCTTTCAAGGCCATAGAGAATGTTGCCAGTAAAGCAGCTCCAGGACCTAATCTCACCTTTATGGAAGTTCATGTGCTAAAAGCGATAGAGCTTATAGAAAAAATGGGGCAGATTGGTAGGGTTGGCCTTTCCAAAGAGCTTAACTTGGGTGAAGGAGCAACTCGTACTTTAATCAAGCATTTGGTAAATGAAAAAATAGTTAAAGTTTCGATTTTAGGGTGCGGTTTAACTGATTATGGCAAAAAAATATCGGCCGATATCAAGTCAAAGTTTCTCGGCGAAATTAATGTTCCTAAAAACCCTATTACGGTTAGTGCCAATAACATAGCAGTTTTGATTAGTGGAGCAAATAAAGCTGTAAAGATGGGTTTAGAGCAGAGAGATGCCGCGATAAAAGTTGGAGCCTTAGGAGCTACAACGTTGATTTTCAGCAATAATGAGTTAACCATGCCTGGAACTGGCGAAAACTGTTTCAAGAGTCTGTCCCAAATTAAAGATGGGTTGATCTCGGGGCTTAATCCGAAAGAGAATGATGTAATCATAATAGGAAGCGGGGATGATCCGTGGAAGGCAGAACTTGGAGCAAAGGCGGCTATGCTGGAGACTTTGAAGAAAGTTAAATGATTTCGGTTGTTATGAAAGTCTTCTCTGCTGTTTTGTGATTGGCGGATAAATAATGACGTTAGCATCCTGTTTCAGTTAATGTTCTGTCTAGTGTCGATAAAACATTCCTCGACAAGTTTTCTTCAAGATTTTTCCTATCTTTGAAAGGTTTCATAGCTGTCATTAGAGGGGAACCCATCTTTATCAGTTCAGGCAAGCCCGTTACGTTTATTTTGCCTGAAGTCAAGGCCATAAGCGGGTTAAGTTTATTTTGAATTGCATCGTTGATGAGCGCTATATCGTAGCTAACCCCTGGCAAATTTAAATTTTTCACATTCTCCTCAGTTGATGTTGTGAATCTTATTAGGTCGGGAGGTGAAGTTATCTCGATTATTACTGGATTCTGGTTTTTTGCTTTAATCCAAATTTTCCTTCCAATAAGGGGCGATATCTGTTTTTCAACTAAATCCTTAAGCTCTGAATCCTCGAAGCTTTCATCCAAGACAGGACGTATAAGCGATTCTAAAAATTCTATAAACTTTGTTTCAGGTAACTCGTTATTTTTTATTTTGTTTAGAAATTTCTCAACTCTTGGAATGTACTCGGGGGGAAGTTTTGGTTTTTGTTGCGGTTCTGACGACATTTTAACTATATCATTCAACTGAAGCTTATTTTTAAACTTTATGAGTCAAAACTCTTTCTTATAGGCCCTATATCTTCAGGAACACGAACTTTTTGTTCAAGTTATTTGAGGCGTTACTTTCTTCGAATCTTAGTAATGTTTATTTATAGTGAACTTTCACACCGTTGTAAGAACAAAATTATTAAAACTGTCTTTCTAGAGTTTGTAAACAGTTTAGAACATTTGTGGTGGATCGTTGATGAATGAAAGAGGCTACAAGATTGTTTTAACCGCTCCCGCAACTGAAATGAGCGATCATTATAAAAAAATATTTGTTGGGTTTGGTGCTTGTATTTCTGATCCGCCTTTTCCCCGTTGGTTTGTTAAGCTACTTTTCTATCCGCCCGTAAGCCATCACAAGGGTAGGGTAGACTATGCTCCCTACGCTATTCGCAAAATTGAGGCTAATCTTCTTGAAAATGGTTTTAGTGAAGACGACCTTATCATGGTTCATCCAAATCATTTAAACAAGGTTGTAGGACCCGAAACCAAAATTGTCGGTATCACGGTCATGGACCCCTTGGGTCTAGGTCCCACAAGTTTAACCTTTAGTTCTTTCCTTCATGGAGATTCTGCCACTTACATTGAATTTAAGAACTTGATGAAGACTGAGTGCTTCAAAAAATACAATCCAAAAATAGTTGTTGGTGGAATGGGCGCTTGGCAGCTTTACGCAGTGAAGGATGCTCAAGAAAAATACGGGTTGTCCACTGTTGTCATCGGTGAAGGAGAGAAGATAGTGCCTGAACTTTTTGAAAAATCAGTGAATGGCGAGGATTCGCCAAAGGTTATTTTTGCAGAGGAACCTGTAACTGAGCAAGTTCCAGTGATAAGAAATCCTTCAGTGGGGGGTTTAGTTGAGATTTCCAGAGGCTGTGGTCGAAACTGCCAGTTTTGTGTACCCACTCTGAGGAGAAAGTGGGACAGTCCTATAGAAAAAATAGTGAAGGAAATAAAGGTTAATCTCGAGGGAAAGTGTCCTTCAATCTGTCTCCATGCTGAAGATGCCTTAATTTACGGAAGTGGGCCATCAGACAGGTTTAGGCCTAACAGAGATAAAGTTGTAGAGCTCTTTACAAAGGTAACACAAGCAACAAATGGGCTACCGATAGCTATAGGCGTCAGTCATGTTTCGCCTGCACCTATAGCTGCAGATCCAACCCTCGTTAGTAGCATTTCTGAAATACTTCAGATAGGAAAGGTTGACCACGCACGCTTGTTCGGGTACCAGATAGGTATCGAAACTGGGAGCGTTAGGTTGATTAAGAAATTCATGGCTGGTAAGCCTCTGCCTTATAAGCCTGAAGAGTGGCCAGATGTTGTTGAACTTGCATTCGGAATTTCAAAAGATTTCAAGTGGGTTCCCGCAGCAACTTTAATCATGGGGCTTCCAGGTGAAACAGTTGACGATGTCAACGCAAGCTTAGAACTCATGGATCGGTTAAAGGATTGTCCTTCATTTATTGTTCCACAGTTCTTTATGCCTATTACAGACACTATAATGGAAAACCAGAAGACTTTCGATACTAAAAACATGTTTCCGGAACACTGGCAGCTTCTAAACAAATGTACGGACCATTCGGTACGTTGGGCTGACCATCTGAGAACGCTTTACTTTGCTCCAGAATCGCCTTTCTTGCGGTTTGGTTTCTGGTTAGGGTATAGGTTATTGTACATGTTTGCTTTCTTTGGGGGGAGGAAGGCATCTAAGAAATATGGATACAAAAAAATTCTGGATAGTTTACCCAAGACGAGCAAACCGAAGTCAGATTAATTTAAACGATTTTTACCTTTTTAGTTAAGTAATAGACGAATAAAGATGACCTACAGTAAGGTGTTTGGTGTTGCATCAGTTTAAGTTTTCAAAAATTCAGAAGAGAGATGAGCGAGTTGTTGAGTTTGAGCCAGAAAAGATAACTAAGGCTATTTTTAAGGCCTTTGCTGCAGCAGGTCAAGGTGACAGAAGCTTGGCTGAGAACTTGTCAGGCCAAGTTGTTGAACTCATTGAAGAGCACTATGGTGGCAAGACACCTAATGTGGAGAATGTTCAAGACGTTGTAGAGAACGTTCTTATCAAGAATGGATACACGGATATTGCTAAACGATATATTCTCTATCGACAGAAGCGGTCCGAGATAAGAGACGCGAAAAGACTCTTTGGAGTTAGTGATGACTTAAAATTAACCGTAAACGCAATCAAAGTTCTCAGAAAACGCTATTTGTTAAAAAATGACCGCGGTGAGGTTATCGAGACACCGGGACAAATGTTTCATAGAGTAGCCAAGGCTTTAGCAGCTGTTGATGGTTTATGTGGTGGGAATAAAGATATTGGGAAAACGGAGGAAGAGTTTTATCTTGCTATGGCCAACCTTGAGTTTCTTCCCAATTCTCCTACATTGATGAATGCAGGAACCAACGCAGGTCAACTTTCCGCCTGCTTCGTAATTCCCGTTGAAGATTCAATAACGGGGATATTTGAAGCGGTTCAAAATATGGCTTTAATCCATAAGTCAGGAGGGGGCACAGGCTTCTCTTTTTCAAAGTTGAGACCTAAAGGGGATACTGTGAAATCAACTATGGGAATTGCATCCGGTCCAATCTCTTTTATGAGTATTTTTGATATCGCCACTGATGTTGTCAAACAGGGCGGACGACGTAGAGGAGCTAATATGGGACTGTTAAGGGTAGATCACCCTGATATCGAAGAATTCATAGAGGCAAAAACGAAGGAGAGTTTTCTTTCCAATTTTAATCTCTCGGTGGCTATAACCGACGAGTTCATGCGAGCTGTAGATGATGATACGGAATACGCTTTAATCAATCCTCGAACGGGGACAGTTGTAAAAAATATTAGAGCAAAGGCTGTTTTCAATCTAATTGTAACTTCGGCTTGGAAAACAGGGGACCCGGGAGTTATATTTATTGACGAGATAAATCGTTACAATCCAACACCACAAATCGGTGAAATAGCGAGTACTAATCCCTGTGGTGAACAGCCACTTTTGCCTTACGAATCATGCAATTTGGGGTCAATAAACATCCACAGCATGATTAAGAACGGTGAGATTGACTGGGGCAAGTTAACAAAAACGGTGAGAACTTCAGTACATTTCCTGGATAACGTTATAGACGCAAATGTATTTCCTCTCCCGCAAATAGAAAAAATGACTAAGGCTAATCGAAAGATAGGTTTGGGAATCATGGGTTTGGCTGAGACTTTTCTGGCCTTAGGTATACCTTACGACTCAAAAGAGGCTTTAGAACTTTCAGAAAAGATGATTAATCATGTCTCAGATGAGGCAAAGAAAGCTTCATCGGAGATTGCTGAGGAAAAGGGCTCTTTTCCTAACTTTGAAGGTAGCCTTTGGCCGAGCCGAAACTATACATGTATGCGAAACGCCACCATAACGACCATTGCACCCACAGGAACTATCAGTATAGTTGCGGGCATTACAAGTGGAATCGAGCCCCTTTTTGCAATATCCTATATCCGAGACGTTATGGAAGGAACCAGGCTTCTGGAAGTTAACCAGATATTTGAAAAAGTTGCGAAAGAAAGAGGATTTTACAGTCAGGATTTAATGATGAAGATAGCTAAGAGTGGATCAATCCAAGGGATGAACGAAATTCCAGAAGACGTAAGGAGAATATTTACTACTGCTCTTGACATGGACCCTGAGTGGCATGTTAGGATGCAGGCGG
>JBDRNN010000201.1:0-5940 GCA_043811145.1 Candidatus Bathyarchaeota archaeon | reverse complement strand
CATGGGACGACCTACCTAAGTTCTGTCATCAATACGGGATGACATATCTCATGAACAAAAGAGGTCCCCGACCCTCATGGGGGGCTGCTAATAGGGAGAATGATCCAAGGTACTACATAAGGGATAGATATGCGGAGGCGTTGGGGCTATCTCATTTCTTTATATTCTGCGGGGGGATTCATGGATACCCCGTACAGAAGTATTTTGAGGTTCCTGCATCTGGTTGTCTGCCTTTAGCTGATAAACTTCGGGGGGTGGGTAAGTCGTTGGGGTTTGTTGATGGTAAGACTTATGTTGTGGTGGATAGGCGTAGCTGGAAGGAAAAGATACTATATTACAATAAGAACTATGCTGAAGCCTCAAAGATAATTGAGAACGGAAGAAAACTGATCTTGAGTCGTCATACACATGAGATACGCGTTCAAGAATTTCTTGATATACTTGAAAAATTCATCTAGACAGTGAGATATGATGTGGAGACCAGTAATCGGTTGGGTGGGTAACTACAGGAGAATCGAAAAAAGGTTTGATATGGCATTACATGTATGCAATAAGTACGAATATAGATTGAGGGTAGCTGGACCAACTCACACCATCCTTCATTATGATCACTCTGACATGCCCCACTTCTATAGAGGCATAGACCTACTATTGGTCACAAGCAAGGTAGAAGCACACCCACTTGCAGTCTATGAGGCTTTGGCATGTGCCACCCCAGTCGTCATGTCAAAGACGGGTGACTGCGAATCGATGGATGTGAAGGGCATCAACTATTTCTACTATTATCCAGACTTGGAGAAAACATCTGAGGCAATCATGGAATGCATCGAAAAGACATTATTGAGCCAATCAGAACTTGGAAAAGCGGGTAGAGAACACATTCTTCAACATTGGCAATGGAAACATTGGATACCAAAATACGTTGCAATGTTCCAAACTGTGACAGGAATGAGAAAAGGGATAAGACTTGCTATAACCGTTGATAAACCAGAGTGGGCGTGGGATATAATGGCTAAAATATTGACGCGGGAACTTATGAAAACAGGATGCTTCAAGGATATCGATGTAGTTTATACGCGGGGGATAGATTGGTTGAAGACGCTACACATACGAATCTTCGATCCATCCAAGTATGATGTGATCTTGAATCACTGCTGGCAAGAATATAATCACCGCACCTTCAAGGATTTTCCACATGAACTGAACATCCCCTGCGCAAACGGTTATGCTTACCTTGATGGAAGTTGGAAAAAAGTGTTTAATAGCATAATCAAATATGCACCTGCCATAACAACAGTTTCAAATCTAATTGCAAAAGATCTCCAGAAAAGATTTGACAAGCCAGTGTTCTACTGTTCTAGGGGTGTTGATACTGAACTGTTCAAACCATAAACAAGAAACATATTGGCCTGAAGATCATCAGCCTTGGAAGAATCCTGTTTTTGCAAAATCTAGGCTTAAATTATGGGGCAAACCTACCGACCCCCCGAAAAAATGGAATAAGAGCAAATATCAAAGGCTTTCGAGGATTCCAGACTTGATTATGGGAGATTCTGTCCTAGATGTTGGATGTGGCTGTGGTCATCTCTATGCTCTCCTAAAGGACAGAATAAGTACATATACTGGACTAGATTTTAAATCAATGGTAGATATTTGCAGAGAGTTTTTTCCTAATGCTGACTGGCAGGAGGGAAACGTATATGATCTCTCAGGTTTTGGTGTATACGATACTGTAGTTGCAATTCAGTTATTCATCCATCTTCCTGATCTAATTCGTCCTCTTAGACAGTGTTGGGGTCATGCTTCCAAGTCTCTGTTGTTAACATTAAGATGTGTAGACGTAAAATCTAGTATTTCAGTTAATGAAAAATCGGGATCTCTTGCTCATCGTTATAGTGGTGAAGAACTTGCTTCTGTCATCAATCTCCTTAGAAATGTAGGTAGTGTTGAATTATATCTTGGACGTTTTAAAGGCAGAATTATGTATATTAAATTAATACGGGAACAGGGAACACATACACGTATAACTCCAGATCTATTCAATCCTGAAAAAATAAAAATGATATAAAATGGTGTTACTAAAGGAAATAACAGACTTCATAAAGGCTAAAACAAGAATCAGGGTACTGGGATCTCTAGATTTAGAGATCAACGACATACATTCAATAAATTGTCCAATTGGAGGTGGTCTATCCTTCTGTATTTTTGACCCACCAAAATCAACTCAACTAATTCAAGACACTAAAGCAAAAGCAATCATCATTAGAAATCAACTATCAGAACCTATTCAAGAAAAGACCATTATAGAAGTAGATAACCCCCGACTATGGTTTATACGAGTAGCAAATAGGTTCTTCCCCCCAAAAGAGCAAACAGATATACATCCCACCGCAATAATAAACCACTCTTGCGTTAAAATGGGGAAAAATGTGAAAATAGGACCAGGATGTACGATTGGATTCGATGGATTTGGCTACGAAAAAAACGAAAACGGAGAGTACGAGAAATTCCCCCACTATGGAAGGGTAATCATTGGAGATGATGTGGAGATATGCGCGAATGTCAACATTGATCGTGGGGCTCTTGGAGATACGGTAATAGGTTCAGGAACTAAAATAGACAGTTTAGCCCACATAGCTCATAATGTCGAAATAGGTAAGAATTGTATCATCGTCTGTTTGACTTGTCTAGCAGGGGGGGCTAAAATCGGAGATGGGGCATGGGTAGCCCCTCTTGCAGGAGTTAGAGAAGGCATAGAGGTTGGTGAAAATGCTCTTGTGGGAATGGGGGCCATTGTAATAAAAGATGTGGCTCCTGAAGACGTAGTAGCGGGTGTTCCCGCAAAGTCAATCAAGAAGGTTAATCCCGATGATTGATGAGGTATACAGTTTCACTATTCCAACATACATCAAACTCTTACACCATCTCAGAAAACACTATCAGGTAATACCACTCATGAAAACCACAGAATCAAAAACCCCATATCTGATTCTAAGGCACGATGTAGATTTTTCCATGGAAGCAGCCGTTAGAATGGCAAAAATCGACTATGATGCTGGCATAAAAGCCACATATTCTTTTCTCTTTTCATCTAACCACTATAATCTTATGGAGAGGAAGGCATTGGATTCACTACTGTTTATATCTGATCTAGGGCATGAAGTGGCCCTTCACTACGATTTAAAGATGTACCGAAAATACAAAGCCAGTTTGGAAACTAGCCTTAAATATGAGTTGAACTTACTTGAACGTCTGACGGGGAAGCCCGTAAAAAGCATAATAATACACCAATTTGGTCTAGAACAAAGCGATCCCTTCCAAAACTATCCTGACATAATCAACGGATTCAACAAAGAATTATATGATCTATATGTCTCCGACTCCTATAGAGCATGGTATAGGGAATATCTAGAAAAATTATTCAGTTTTAAATATAACAGAATTCAATTACTGATTCATCCAAGTATTTGGACAGATAAACCCACTATCAGATCCGATGTTCTAAGACAGATCGATGCATTAGATTTTATTATGGCATGGGATGGAAACCCCAAGATAAAGGAAAACGACCTGATAAAATCTTCAGTTGGTTAAACTTATATAATATTTTATACTATTCTAGTTTGGTGGCATAAATATATCTCATCCATTAGTAGAATTAATTGAAGATAGAATACAGATATACCCAAAACCCGCTGTTTACATCAGTGGTGGAATAGATAGCTGTGTATTGCTTCATCACATAATGGAAAAGTCTAATGAAGAAGTTTATACCTATACATATGCCTTTTTTGAGGATGATAATGAATGGCCTGAAGCTAGACAAACCGCAGAATACTATGGTACAAAACATACTGAGATATTGATTGAGCCATTTATCGCCAGATTTCCTGAGATAATGCATTATATGGATTTACCCAGATTTAACCTTCAATCATATTGGTTGGCTGAGAAGGCAAAAAAAGATGGAAGGGAAATCGCGTATATTGGAGAGGGGTTAGATGAACATTTTGGTGGATACTGGTATAAACCAGAAAAAAACTACATAGAATCTTGGGTAGATCACTTTCAATTTATAAGACCAACACACCTTATGATACACAAGATATTTGGAATCAGGTGTGAACTTCCTTTTACATATTTACCAATGAATGAAACATTAAAATATTGGGATCCAGAAAGAGAGAAAACATATCTAAGATGGGCTTACAAGGAAATCCTTCCTGAATTCGTAATCAACAGACGCAAAAAACCAGGACGACCTACATGGAGAACTCTTTGGGAAAGGGAATTTTGCAAGATATATCCACACTTGAACCCTAAAACGGATGAGGAGATAAGAACCCTTTTGAATAGGTATGCTACGGCTATCTGGCTCGGTGTTCGTGAGTGAAAGAGTTGAGAGACTGGGAGAAAGGGTGGGTTAATTTCTCCCCCGATATCTTTCTAAGAAAGAATCAACCACAGATAGAACATCCGATACGGAAAATAATATTTGATGAAGTGGTCAATTCTGGTAAGTCTGTTTTAGATGCTGGATGTGGCAGTTGTATGGATTACCCTCGTTACAAGAAGCAAGGCATAAAATATACTGGGGTTGATATTACAGAGCACTTCATAGACTATGCTCATTCCATTTACCCAGAAATAGATGCTAGATTTTGTAGTATTCTATCTCTTCCATTCAAGGATAATTCCTACGATGTTGTTTACAGTAAATCTGTTCTTGTTCATATGCATCCAAACGATATTGATAACGCGATAAAGGAACTTTGGAGAGTATCTAGAAGGAAGACGATGCTTGCATTTGATTACGCCCCAGTGAATAAACCTCAATTGATTGTATTTGGAAAAAAGTTCTATGCGAACAGATATGATGAAAGAGAACTCACAAAAACAATTCGAGGACTTAATGGATTTAAAGAATTAAGAATTAAAAGAAACATAGGGTATAATAATATGTCTTTATACATTATGGAGAAATGACTATGGATATTTGTGTGCTTGGGGGCGCGGGATTTATTGGCAGTCATCTTGTTGAAAGACTTGTTTCTGAAGGAAATAATGTAACGGTTCTAGATGATCTTAGTAATAGCACACTAGATAATTTAACCTATGTTAAACGTAATATACACTTCATAAAGAAAGATGTTTCAACACCAAATTATGCTAATCTTATAGGAACCTTTGATATAATCTATTATCTTCCTTGCTGGCCTAGAAGCATGAGTTTTTCTAGTCCAATACGAGACATTGAAGTAAACTTGATTGGAATGGTTAACACCATTAAACATGCTAAAAAAACTGGGGCACAAATCATTTTCAGCAGCAATTCAGGTATATATGATACCTCTAAGATCCCGATAAACGAGGATACCAAAGACAATCCAAAAACGCCATATGATTTGAATAAACTTACTTCAGAAAAATACCTAAGACTATATAATATTCCACATATTATATTCCGATTCGCGACTGTTTACGGTCCTCGTCAGAAGACTTCTGATAGGTGGAAACCCGTAATAATTGAATTCATAGACAAACTATCAAGGGGAGAACCACCTACAATATTCTGGGATGGAGAACAAACCAGGGACTTCATATATGTAGATGACTTGGTTAAGGCACTTGTAAAAGCCAAAGATAATCAGAATGCCATCGGAGAAACAATGATTCTAGGATCTGGGACTGAAACAAGTATAAACAAAGTCTATGAAGTTATATGCAATGAACTTGATGTTAAATTTGAAGCCAATCATGGACCTAAAGCCGAGGGCGATATTAAACGAATGTGCTATGATTGTGGAAAAGCTGAGAAAATACTAGGTTGGAAGACGGAAACCTCCCTGAGAGATGGAATAAAAAAGATAATAGATATTCGCGCGAAGAGAGGATGATGATGGAATGAGCCTTATTTTAGGTGGATCAGGATATATTGGA
>JBDRNN010000200.1:0-2448 GCA_043811145.1 Candidatus Bathyarchaeota archaeon | reverse complement strand
CAATACAACGCATCTTCTCTTTATCCGGAAAAAGAAAATAAGTTCTCGTTTTCGTCTCGTTTATTTCTCGTTTATTTCTCGCGAGAAGAAAGACCTGGATGGCAGTTTATAGGTGTGGTTTTGGGCTTTCGGAGATATCTCGTTTATTTCTCGTTTTTCTGCGGACGACCCCCGAACGGCATGGTTATTGAGAAGAATTTTCTATGCGTGATGGGGTTTAATCAAGAGGAAGAAAAGCTTTTACTTGTTAGCAAAATTTTCTAATACCTCAATGTTTTCCTCCAGAGAAAGCGCTTAATCGAGATGCGGTGGGAGACAATACCACATCCCAGCGATTTGGGTTGGATTTTCCTCCGTTTCGCAAACTTACCCATCCCATTGGAGGTTGGGCTGCACGTATTTTCCCAACGGTTTCCCGAATGGTACGTTCAACAGGCGAGGAACGAGATATTTTGCTCTTCGGTACTGGATTCTGTGTAGTAATGTAACTCTCCGGGGCAAGCATTACGATTCGTGCCACGTCTTTATCTGTAGGCACCTTCTTCCCTGCATGGTAAAAAGGTGAAAGAACAGCGATTGGGTGTTGAATCATCATATCAGACCATACTTTGTCATGATGGCCAGTTACTGATCCATGATGAGCCACTTTATATATAGAGGAACGTCCTTGAGGTCGCTCTGCAGAATGCACAATTGCGGCCCAGCCAGTCAAAGAGTCACCTTTCTCTTCAATATCTGACCCTAATAACATTTTAACAGAACTACTTTCTATCCAAAGGGCTACAGCAGCATGGTTTGGACGGAGGTATGATGCGCGCTTTTTTGTTTGCCGAGGCAGTGGGGTCAACTCTGCTATTCCGCGAAGAAAAAGATCAAATTCTTTGTCGGATGGAGATAGTGTCGTCACAATACATGAATCAGCTGTGCCTTCGGCTGGCAAGTTTAGAACAGGTCGATTAGCAATGGCAAAAGCACGTCTAAATGGGCGACGTTCGCTCAAAATCTGAAAAGTTTTTTTAATTTCGCTGACACCGGATGAAGTAGTCTGGGTCATAATATTTTCGTAATTCAATATATAGGCTAAAAATTCGTTTTTCGTTAAAGCTGAGGAGTAACAAACAAGAGCATTTGGACAAGATGAAACTACATCACTTAAACCACGCACATGATCGTCATGCCAATGAGAAATGACTATCAGACGAACAGCTTCTTGAGCAGATACACCGATTGCATTGAAGTATTCAAGAACGGCTGGCTTACGTGTGGTTGTATCTAAACACGAATCTACTACAATCCAACGATTTGCTCCCAAATGAACTACAGCGCATTCGCCATACCCGGGACCAAAAAGAGTAAGCTCAAACTGATCCGAATCTGGAGGAAATTCTCTCATTCGCCATTCAGTTTACTTGCCCATTCAGCAGCATCATGTTGGTTCTTTTCAATCTCTTTTTTTGTCCAAGAGGGCAAATTTCTTAACACAATTCGAGAGGCACGGTCTTTTGTCCCACCTGGACTGCGGCGATAACCAATTATCCAGCGGAAGATACTACCCGGACAAATTATGGACCGATCAGTATCCTCTAAATCATCGAGAGGAAAATCGGCTTCTTCGTCTTCTATCATGCAATTCTTTGTTACGTCCGCTAGTCGCGCTGTAAAGGTTTCATTAGAAATTGATACGACATAACCCTCCCACTCTTGTAAAACGGAAAATGAGTAACGAACTTCTCGCGGTTGTGGGAGTTTATCTGGGAAAATGCCCTTAATGTCAGCACCCTCCGAAATTGTATCGACTAAATATGCTTTGTGTCTTTGGCTCACAGAAAAATCATCTGCGATTTCTTGGTATAAGTAGCTTTGTTGAGAAACAAGATCTCCTAAGGTATCTCTAAAAAGAGACTCTGTCTTGTCAAAGAGTGTTCCAGCTGCAGCGGTCTGGCCAATCATACTGCCTCCTTTAGGGCCATTATCTGGTCGATAATCCATTCTGAGCGCCTTATTGAGTCGTCAAACTGTTTCGATAGGATGTCTGTTATACGAATAGCTCCATCCGAAGCATCATCCTTCGAAATTTCGTAGTGGTCGTTGACCTCAACATAGATTCCCGCCCCATTTTTAACCAATGGAGATGGTTCAACTTTGGCTTGAATATACCCAATCTCTCGATCATCGAGATCCATTTGTTTCATTGTAATTGAAACCATACCGCCACGTTTTTTCTTATTGTTCCCTGCAATACAACTTCCCCACTCTCCCCAAGCTTCTTGCGGAGCGAGCTTCTTCCCAATGGTATTACGAGTTTCCTCATCACCAACGCTAAAATGAACTCGGCGGTTAATTCCCAGTTTAGAAATAGGTGTATGGATGAGAGCCTCTCTAAAGGTTTTATAAACGAGGTCACTAAGCCTGACAAACGGGGGCTCCGTTGTTTCTGCAAGAAAGCGG
>JBDRNN010000199.1:0-2184 GCA_043811145.1 Candidatus Bathyarchaeota archaeon | reverse complement strand
GTTTTATCCGTACTTTACGCTGTTAACAAACTAAACAAGACTATACGTAGGCATATTTCAGCAGGAACAAGCCATCGCCAGATTAGATAGGCTTTTCACCCCTATTCACAGATCATTCGAGTGCATGTACACAACACCGGTTCAGACCTCCATCCTCCTTTCGAAAGACTTCAACTTGCCCATGAATAGATCATCTGGCTTCAGGTCTTATCCATATGACTAACGCCTTTTCAGACTTGCTTTCGCTTTGGTTACTCATAAAATATGATTAGCCTCGCCATATAGAAAAACTCCCTGGCCCGTTCTTCGAAACGTACGTTACAACCCTTTCTACAAATGTAGTTAAGAGCAGTAACAAACTGTAACTGTTAGATTTCAAGTCTTTTAACCCTCTGTTAAGAGTACTTTTCAGCTTTCCCTCGCGGTACTAGTGCGCTATCGGACTTTGGTTATATTTAGGGTTAGGAGTTAATCCTCCTATATTCAGACCTCCAATCCAGGAAGCCCTACTCTATTAAGCAACATCATATTTTCTAATCTACGGGACTATCACCCTCTAAGGTCTTACTTTCCAGTAAAGTTTGAATCAAAAACTTAGACATTCATGCTCACCACATCTCTAGCTCTTTTTCAAAAGCAGATTCAGTTTGCCCTCGACCCTTTTCGCTCTCTGCTAATAAGGGTATCACAATTGTTTTCTTTTCCTGCCGGTACTAAGATGTTTCAATTCCCGGCGTGTCTTTTCCTCTCGGAATAATTAAGAAATCTTGGGATCAAAGTTTGCATGCAACTCCCCCAAGCTTATCGCAGCTTGCCACGTCTTTCATCAGAACCAAAACCAAGCTATCCGTCTAACAGTATAAAAAAGTAGTTTGTATTTATTCTAAAACATTAGTCTGAACAAAAGTTCAAACTAGTGAGAAATTTCTACTGCTTATTTCATTGAACATAAAACGACTTTCGTCGCAGTTCTCATTATGATACAACATCTTTGATGCTGCACCATCTCTATAATGAGTATGAATTCCAACAAAATCTTGTTTAGTTCTCTGCGCGTCGGCGCAGTTAGATTTTGTGGAACAGAGAATCTTTGATTCTCTTGTGGTGATAATTTTTTCGTTTACTATTTTAGTTTCTATTGATTTTACTTGTTTATAGTTTAAATTTAAGGTTTTTAAGTGTTTTTGTTTAATATTTATATTTTATTGCTTTATTTATAGCTATTTGTTTGAACTGTTTATAGGGCATTAAATTTCCTCCATTAATAACCTTTACACAACCCCTACTTGTTTCTACTATTAGCTGTAATTTTCCTTTTACAACTATCTCTAATTTCTTTCGTTCTATTGGGGACTCATTTTCTATTTCCATTTTTTGTATTTGTTTAATTTTTACCTCTTAATATGATTTTTATTTCTCCATAGAAAAATCTCTATGGACCTGCCGTGAATCGAACACGGGTCTCATCCGTGCAAGGGACGTATCTTACCATTGGACTACAGGCCCATGATTAATTTTAGGCCTTTTGGTTTTTAAGACTTTCGAAGTTAAATCTTCGAAATGTCGCCAAAATTTTCTTGAAAATTTTTAGCGTTTATTGATTGTAATTTATCTTATTATAAATAAGATGAGTATATAGAAACAATCTTGCAATTCTCTATAATAAAAAATAGGAGGTGATCCAACTGCAGGTTCCCCTACAGTTACCTTGTGACGACTTAACCTACCTTGTCTACCCAAGATTCTCCATCGAAAAGTTTCATCCTAAATAAACTCGGTTGGTTTGACGGGCAGTGTGTGCAAGAGACAGTGACGTATTCACCGTTCGTTGATAACAAACGATTACTACGGATTCCGGCGTCATGAGGTTGAGTTACAAACCTCAATCTGGACTGAGATGAACTTTAAGAGATTTGCTTCTCTTTTCAGAGTCGCATCCCGTTGTATTCACCATTGACGCGCACGTGTTGCCCAGGGGATTCGGGCTGTACTCACCTAACGTAGCCCACACTTTCATCCTCGTTACCAAGGCAATCTACATATTGTACACGTAGTAAATATGTATGTGGGTCTTGCCTGTTACCTGATTTAACAGGTCACCTCACGGCACAGGCTGACGTCGGCCATGCAACTCCTCTCAGCGTGTCAGGTAAGCCCTTTAGACTGACCTTCATTCTGCTGTCG
>JBDRNN010000198.1:0-2164 GCA_043811145.1 Candidatus Bathyarchaeota archaeon | reverse complement strand
GATTGCCATCGGCACAACCCACATCTAATAGCCTGTCGCCTTTTATCTTGAGCTTGTTAACAACATTTAGTATTTTGGCTACTTTGGCATCTGACAACTCAGGCTTCACAAATTCCTGTCCCATTTTGTTAGCTATCTCCTTGCTGAGTAACCTTCGAAGGATTCAGCCTTTTGATGCATATCATATGCCCGGCAATTTTAGGTTCCCTCGGTCATCATCTTCTTAAGTATTCTTTTCATATGAGTGAAGAGGATTTTGGGGTTCTTACTAAAGATTTTTAGATAGTAAATCGGCTTGGTCAGTTGAGTCAAGATTAACTTCCGATAGAATTTCTTATAACAGGCCCTCACCTCTTCCGGCGTGAAATCCGGCGTTCCTATGAAAAATTTCCCATGTTCGTCACTCACTATTATGTTTTCTGGCGTTGGTTCATTTATTAAGTAGTTTCCCTCTTTACAAATCCGGTACAAAGCTGTTCCATAATAAGGCATAGCAAAAGAAATTATGGGCATCACATCGAACTTTTTATTAAGCATTCGGGCAAAGACGAGTGTTCTTTCTATATTCTCCTTTCTCTCCCCCGGCAAACCTATAACAAAAAAGGCACTCAGGGGGAGATCTATTTCCTTACATATTCTACAGACCTCAACCACCTTAGACAGGTCTAGAGACTTATGTATGACTTTACCCAAAATCTCTTGGTCCCCTGATTCAACTCCTATGACCAAAGATACACAGCCAGCCTTTTTTGCCTTTAATAGGATTTTACGATTTAACGTGTCCGCCCTAACACCATTTGGAGTATTCCATGTTATGTTGAGGTCTTTCTCTACGATCCCGTCTAAAATCTCTTCAAATCTCTTTGAATTTAGGGTTAAATTGTCATCTACAAAGCTAACATGCTTGATAGTTAAGTTCTTTACTATATGTTCTAAGTGGTTCAATACATAACTAGAGGAATGAGCTCTCCACTTTCTCCCCATGTGGAGGTGGATGCTGCAAAACACACAGTTGAAAGGGCAACCCCTACTTGTTACCAATGGGATAGCGCTATCGGTTTTTACAAAGGACCTGCCTAAATATCCGCTCCTCATGAGGTCGAAATGCTTTTCGATATCAAGTAAGTGGTATGATGGGAAAGGCAGTTGATCCAGGTCTTTAATAAAGGTCCCCCGTGGATTTACCTTAGCTTGACCATTCTCTTGATAGGCGATCCCGTCAATCGTTGCCAGCTCAGTTTTGCCTTCTACATAGTGGATAATCTGAGGCATGATGTATTCGCCTTCACCCATAGCGACTATATCAATGGATTTTGTTCTCTCAAAAAAATCGAGCGGTCTAATCGAAGCATGAGGGCCGCCAACAACTGTGAGTATCTTGGGGGAGATTCGCTTAACTATTTCTGAAGCTGTAATTGCGTTGCTAATTTGAACTGAATATGGGTTCGTTATGCCAACTACATCAGGTTTCAATCTTTGAAGTTCCGCTTCTATTTGCTGCCAGCTTGCTCCAACATGGATTTGTTCGCAACTCTTGGATATCCTGGTCTTAACATTCATTGAAAGCGAATCTAGAATTTGGACATTATACCCTTCCTGTTCCAAGACAGTCGCTATATAAAGCAATCCCAAAGGGATCGCGGAGAAATCTGAAAAGCTGAAGGATTTCTCGGGATAGCTGTAAGGGGGATTTAGCAACAGTATTTTCATTTACCTATATTGAGCTCCTTAGTGCATATCATATGTCCGGCAAATCTAGGCAGAAAGTATACCACGGGTCCGGGTATGAAATAATATGGAAGGCGCAATAGAAAATCAGCAAGCTTGAAGGCATGAGAAATAGACCGTGTCTTACCCCTATCGGGTGAATCTTGGCTTCTCAGGAGCACTTTATCGGCAAATTGCAGTATACCATTTCTTACCTTCTCTATAAGCCGATTTTCAGAAATTCCCATCCCTTTAACCTTATAACCTCTTTGTCTCATCTCAATAGGATTCCAGAAGGAGCAATGCTCCTGATGTGGATTGCCACCGTAAGCTTCTTGCCCAGCAAAAGACACCGGAGTGCTAATAATGACTTCCCTTCGGGCTATTCTTTCAATATCTTGGAGAACCTTCAGCCCCTCGTCCCTTTCAAGATGCTCTAGCGTTTCCAAAAATAGAA
>JBDRNN010000197.1:0-2001 GCA_043811145.1 Candidatus Bathyarchaeota archaeon | reverse complement strand
TTCTGTTTAAGCCGCCAGTATTTGAAACTATAAAAATACAGCTTGAAAGAAAAGCAAAAGCTTCCCAACTTACTGGCCCTGTCAACGGTGAGGGAAACATGGCCTATGCGAAAGTTAAAATTCAACTTTAGTCCTCTTAGTTTCCCAAGTTACAACATCGCCATCGTTTGATCTTAACATACCGTCTTCATTCCCAACGTCTACCTGCTCAATAACCTGCATCACTAATCCACCCAGGCATTCAATGCTTAATGATTCTATTGTGATGTTTACCGTTACTTTGTTTGCGTGCATTGTGTTCTCCTTTTTATTACATGTAAAGTCATGGGATACTGAGTCAATCATGTCTGTTAGCTCTTGTTCAGTTCGCATTGTTACCTCAATTCTCGATTTTCCCCAATCAACCTATATGCAGCTTCGATAGCCTTAGTTAATCTCTGGTTGTCTTTTGCGTATGGTGTGGCTGCACAAACTAATTCCATTATTGCTCCCTCAATATCGTACAGGTCTGACTTTAGAACTTGCAGGACATCGTATAATCTCTTTTTCTCGGTCATATTAATCTCTCTTTTTTTCGTAAGTTACAACAAGCTTCATTTCTTGTTTTCTCTCTACTTCGCACACAGAGCCTTCTTCAAATTTCCATCCTTTGTCATATGCCGAGTCATCTCCGGTTGTAACAGCATCTCGGTACCCTATAAGCATGCCATCAATTTCTACAACCTTAAAGATGTCTTCCCACCATCTGCGTTTACCAACTGACTCACTATACACTTCCTTGCCAAATTCAGTCAAAACTTCATACCAATTCTCTCCAACCTCTTCTATCTTAATGCCTTCTTTCTCTAATGCTTCCTGTAAATGCTTTCTTATTTTATCGTTCATGGTTGTCTCCGGTGTATGGTTTTTGCAATATTCAACACAACCACGTTGTGCTTTATTTCTAACTATCAACACAACGTGGTTTAGCTTATAGCACAATGTTGTTTAGCGTCAAGCGCTATGAATTTTTTACCACGCTAAGTGTCGTTGTGCTGTTAGTCGTTTTTTATCATCCTAAAAGCACAGCGTAGTTGTGCCTAATGTAATCTACCAATCAGTGGCTAGGTTAGGCAGAGGTGATGCCTTTAACGTCTTCCATCTATAAGAGAACATATAATAATTTCGTTTCCTGAAAAGCCCGCCCTTTTTAATAACCTCAATGAATCCGACTTTGTGTAATTCTCTAATGGCTTTGCATACTGTTGGCTGGCTCATTTCGTCTTGCATCTCTCTATAAGATACCGTAAATTGCTCACTTTTGGATGGATTATACTTCCTCTTCATTCTAAGATAGAGAATTTTTGAGTACCACTGTAACGAGCGCCATTCTTTTGAATCGTAAAAATCCCATTTTAATTGTATAAAATAATCGCCTTTAAATTTATTTTTCTTTGCCAATAGCTACCTCCTAACAAAGGTAAGATAATACGATTAGTAGGTGAATGCGCTGTTAGGTACGCATACCTTTTTACCAGGGGATCAGCCTGCCTACTAATCGTACTAAACAAAAAACCCATTTCTTCTGGATAGATTGCAATTGCCTTACACGATCAAGGCTCTATCCAGAAAAAACAGGTTTTTAAAATCATGTAAATTAGGCTTGCAATGGCCTTTGTTTATCTTCATAATACAGCTTAAAAACTAATTGTCAAGCTCTTTTTTAATTTAAATCAATAATGCCCATTAACAACAAATACGTTCTCGTCAGGATGCAAAGAAGCAGAGAACGCTTCTATATAATCACTTTCACTATCTCCCCATTTCATAGTTTTGTAAACCCATCCATTATTATCAAAGTAATGGTCTTCTATCCTCTGGTAATACACGGGCGTGTCGTCAGGAACGTCTTTGAGTTTGTCTCTTAATTCTTTGGCTGTTAAGTATTTCATAATAGTTTGCGGTCGGCGAGACCGGAAGAGAGGAGCGACCCCGCCGAGTGATACGCATAGCGGGCTACAC
>JBDRNN010000196.1:0-3531 GCA_043811145.1 Candidatus Bathyarchaeota archaeon | reverse complement strand
TTTCCATCCATTCAAGCAGCACCTGCATTTCTAGAATCAGCCATTACTGGGAAGAACGTTCCTTGTCTAATTCCCGCAGCTATCGACCAAGACCCATACTGGAGAGTCACAAGAGATGTCGCCCCTAAAATAGGTTTTTACAAGCCAGCTCAGATTCACTGTAGGTTTTTACCTGGACTTGGGAAGAACGAAAAAATGTCATCCTCTATACCTGAAACATGCATCTTTACCAGTGATCCAGTTGATGTTGCTAGGAAAAAGGTGATGAATTCCTTCACTGGAGGGAGACCAACAATCGCAGAGCAAAGAAAGTTTGGTGCAAATCCCAGCATCTGCCCCATTTATCATTATTACTACTTTCTATTCGAAGAAGATGACCCGAAGCTTTTAGAGATTGAACAAAAATGCAAATCAGGGGAACTCCTCTGCGGTGAATGCAAGTTAATATTGGCTGAGAAAGTAGAAAAGTTCCTCGTAGAACACAAGTTGAAAAAGGAGAAAGCAAAAGACAAATTGGAAAATTACTTTTTAAATGATACTAGTTTGGAATAACCGTTAAGATCTCAAAACCTTTCCATTCCTATCGGTCTCTCCTAGTCTTATCCTTGTTGCTGAGATGGGTTTATTATCTTCAGCCAACATTTTTTTCACAACAATTATCTCTATTCTCTTCAATCCAGATTTTCTTCGAATTTCGTTAATCTCTAAAGCCCTTGAATAGGTTTCTTCGCTAACCACAACAGCGTTTAGGTTAGGTAGGAAGTGAGTGACACCGTAAATATTGTCTATCGAAACAATTTCCGCTCTGGTATGTAGTCCTTCTCGATAGAGGAAGTTTTCTAGAGTATCTCTTCTACTTTCATAACTTTCAACAAAATGTTTCTTAACTAACTTCTTGGTCAACTTTTCATCTGTCAACCCAACTAAGACCTTCTCACTCTGTTTAAAGGCTTCTAGCAAGATTTTTTCATGTCCTCTGTGAAAAGAATCAAAGGTTCCCCCCACTGCAACTGTTTGAAATTTTTTAGTCATCTTATTACCTGAGTTTTCTTCTACATTCAAATTAAGTTTTTACTAAGTTGAAATATCTTTAATTCTCCTTCTCTATCTTATTAGCTGGAGATATTCGGTTGCTGACAGACGAGGAGTTGGATAAGCTTAGAAAAGCTGGAAAGGTCTCAGCGGAGGTTAGGTCTTTTGTTGATGGAATCATCAGGGAAAATGTGCGTATCTTTGATGTTTGTGAGAGAATTGAGAGTGAGATCCTAAAACGAGGGGCTAAGCCAGCTTTTCCATGTAATGTTGATATTAATGAGATTGCGGCTCATTATACATCTCCCCCTAACGATGACTCTCAAATCCCAAATGGTTCAGTTGTAAAGGTTGATTTGGGGGCTCACGTTGATGGCTATATTGGGGATACTGCCATTTCTATCTGCTTAGACCCTGAATACCTAATATTAAAGCAAGCTACGGATGATGCTTTGGAAGCAGCTATTCACATTATCAAGCCCGGAGTAAAAGTTTCCGTAATAGGGGAAGCTATACAACGTGAAATTGAAAAATACGGTCTAAAACCAATACGCAATCTAACTGGACATGGAATCGCGCGGTTTATGCTTCATACAGGGAATCCCATTCCAAATGTTGCCTCAATTAATGGTTTGAAGGTTGAAGAAAACGATGTTTATGCTATAGAACCTTTTGCCACAACAGCGGAGGGAGAAGGGGAAATAGGTCCAGGTGACATTGGTTTCATATATCGAATCTTAAAAGATAAACCTCCCAAAAAAGATGAGGAAAGAAAACTTTTAGATACTCTAAAGAAAAACTTTCATACACTGCCCTTTGCATGGCGTTGGGCTCTCAAAACATCTCCTGTGAAAAATTTCAGTTCAATATTTGAAAATTTGATTAAAGAAAAATTTATTGTCGGATATCCTACCCTTGTTGAACTAAAGAAGCAACCCATTGCACAATCTGAGCATACAGTGCTTGTAACTGGGGATGGATGTGAGGTTTTAACAGCCTAAACATAGTCCTCTTTCTTCTTCTTTTGGGGAGTTTTGTCTTCGATATATATTCTGTCTATGATCGATGATCCACCACAACTTGGACACGTTCCAGCTGATTTAGGAATGTAGTCTCCGACCTGAAAATCTCTAACATTTTTGAAATCGCATTTCGTGCATACAATTGTTGTTAGAGGCACGCTTGGGGTGGGAATTGATATCTTCCCTACGAGTCTATTAGCCATGAACGCAGCGAATGATACACCTAAAATCCCTAATACAAAATAGGCTATTGACTGACCGGTTTCGCCTCTAAAATAAAATTCGAAGCCATTGAATAAGAAGAATGCTGCCAATAAACCAATTATCATAAGCAACATAAAAGGGAAGGCGGTCCGGGGGGATCTTCCTTGTTCACGGGGTGCATTTGTTTCACCCATCTTCACTGTCCAACCCCTATTGTATTTCCAATTCCCGCAATAACTACGGTATCGCCTTCTTTTGTATTCTCGTTAATTACTCGTTTAACCCTCTCAATGGCCTTGTCAACCCCTTCGTAGATTTCTTTTTTCATTGGGGCTATAGCTTCCTTCAAGGACATTTTTACAATAACCGCAAAAACGGGAATCTTATGTTTGTGAGCAACTTCCTCAATCTTAAAACGCTCGGTGCCTATGCCTCCAATTGCAGCTCCAACACCTTCAGCAACTTCACCGGTACTATCCCCCTCAAACTTCAATGCAGCATCAACCATAATTACATTAGAAATTTTTCCTTCCAAAGAGTCTATAACGTTTTTTAGAGCATCGCCTGGTTTACCAACGTTTCCTCCGGGCCCTTCAGCCTTCAAAGCTAAGATCTTTCTTCCTTCAATGTTCGTCTCAGATAAAACCATGTCTTTCTCTATCTTTTTTGTCTCTAACCCGCGAGTAAGCTTATTTATGAGCAGCGGTCCTGCACCGTCTCCTATAGGTTGACCATTCGCGAAGGCTTGAACCGCTCCATTATAGGCGTTAGCGATTTCCATTATCAGAGGTAGGAGCATGTGAAGTTGGGCTATGATAATATACGAGCTTGTTCTCTTCCCGAACAGATAATAATGTTTTATGATTTTGTAAATCAGGTTAAGATCCATGGAAGCTTCAAGTAAGTTTTCAATGTTATTTACAGTAGAATCATCTGCTTCTGGAGCTATCCTCTTTACTTCCTCTTTTAAACTCATGTCGCGAACATCAAGAAGATGATCGAGTTTCCAAACTATCCCCGCAGGATCCATGTCTACAGGTTGAATGAAAAATCGCTCCAAAAATTGATCTACTCGTGATGTTGGGTCTTCTTTAGGTTTTCCGAGTTCACTCACGGTTTTAATTGATACTTCTCTAGACCTTTCCTTCATGAACCTAAGTTTACGTAAGCCCTTTTCGATATCTCTGCACCAAATAGCTATCTGGATCTTTTGACCATAGAAGAAGTAAATGAAAATAACTCCGAAGAATAAACCCTGCAAGGCATAACTGAT
>JBDRNN010000195.1:0-2917 GCA_043811145.1 Candidatus Bathyarchaeota archaeon | reverse complement strand
GGGGTGGGTATATATTTTTCAGCAGCCTCTATTAATAGGTCGAGGTTTATTGCATGCTGAGCTGAAACCGGGATCACAGGCGCATCTGCAACTGTGGTTTTAGCTAAAAAATCTCGAATCTGCTTATAATTATCTAGGGCTTCTTCTTTAGTGACCAAATCTACTTTGTTTTGGACTACAACTATGTTTTTCACTCCAGCAATTTCTAGGGCTGCCAAATGTTCTCTGGTTTGAGGTTGAGGTACAGGGGAGTCTGCTGCAATTATTAATAGCGCACCATCCATCACTGAGGCTCCCGAAAGCATTGTGGTCATCAAAACCTCATGACCCGGACAGTCGACGAAACTTACTGCTCTTAAAATTTTTGCTGGAGAACCACAGTTAGGACATTTTTCATTAGTTGTGTAACTGGTAGGCGGTGGGCAGTTAGGACATTTGTAGAATACACAATCAGCGTATCCAAGTTTTATTGTGATTCCTCTTTTCAATTCCTCTGAATGTTTGCTCGCCCAAATTCCAGTTAGACCTTGAATTAAGGTGGTTTTTCCATGGTCAACATGTCCCGCCAATCCAATGTTTACTTCAGGCTGTGAATGAGGGTGAGTTTTGACTGTGCGCTTTACCATATAAATCCTCAAAAAGTGTATAGATTTGAGCAACCATATATTTTTTTAATCTAAAAATGGTTACATCATCGCCAAAGAATTGGGGTTTTATCCAGTCTCCACCTTGGTTTTACGTAGCTTTTTTGGATATCGATTTTTAAACCTGCGCGGTAGGCTAAGATTCCTGTCCAAGCTATTTGAGCCCCGCAATCACCACTGTATTCTTCAGGAACCACACAGAATCTTGCATCATGTTCTTTTGAAATGTATGCTAACATGTTTTGAAGGCGTTTATTGGCAGCTACTCCCCCTGTCAATAATAGCTCTTTTTTTTCTGTGAAGGCCAAAGCTCTCTCTGTTGCTTCAGTAAGCATGGAAAAAGCAGCTTCCTGTAACGAGTAACATAAATCTTCGAAACGATTGTTCTCCCCTAGTTTTCTCGTTGCAGAAGTTAATAGGCCAGAGTAAGAAATGTCGTTTCCCTTCACGAGGTAGGGTAGTTCTATATATCGTTCTCCTCTTTTTGCGTTTTCTTCGATGATCGGTCCAATTGGGGAAGATAAGTTAGCCTTTCTTCCAAACATGTCGAACAAGTTCCCTAATGTTATGTCCTCTGTTTCTCCGAAGATTCTCCATCTTTTTCCTGCAAAAGCAGTTATACAGGTGTGGCCTCCTGAGACGAGGAGAACTAGAGGATCTTTAGTTTCTGTTTTTACTGCCGCTATCTCGATGTGAGCGATAGCATGATGAACTGGAATTAGTGGGACTTCCCTGTATGCGGCTAGGGCTCTAGCGACCGTTGCTCCCGTCCTTAGACAGGGACCTAATCCGGGTCCTTGTGAGAAAGCTACTGCGTCTATGTTTTCCAGATGCAAATTAGCTGCTTTTAGAGTATCTTTAATTATCTGGTGGGCTGTTTCGCAGTGATGTTGGGCACTTTCGCGGGGGTGTATGCCTTTTCCAGCTTTTGGTTTGTAAACACTCTTATTGTTGGAGAGAATTCTTCCATCGGATGTAGCAATACTGGCTCCAAAAGTGTGTGCGGTGCTTTCTATGCCTAAACAGGTTATGGTTTTGACCGTACTATTCTAACCCTCCAATTCCTATAAGTTCGGAATATAGTCTAGTCCACCTTTTGAATGTTTTTCACATATTTAAAGTCCAACGAGCATAGAATCTTAACTACCTATGCCTTTTAGTTTTGGCAGGAAAAATGATCTTAATACGGTTCTTAATATGATTAAATATAAGGTAGGCGATAGCGTGAGGCTTCTCAAGAAGGGCGCCGAGGCCAATTTGTATCTTAACAGTTTCGGAGACCGGAAATCTATTGTGAAAAGGAGGGTTAGCAAAGGTTACCGCCTGCCCGAAATCGACAGAAAGATCAGAGAATATAGAACTTCTCATGAAGCCCAGCTTCTCCATGAAGCAAAAACTATTGGGGTTTCAACACCTGTTATATTTTTCATCGATGTAGCAAACTTCGATATCATTATGCAATATATCGAAGGTGAACGTCTGAGAGAATGCCTTGAAGTAATGAACGAAAAACAAAGGAATCTGATCTGTCGTAAACTAGGGTGTCCCATTGGGCTTCTTCATAAAAAAGGGATTATTCACGGTGACCTTACAACATCCAATCTCATCTTAACCCCAAGCGGTAAATTTTTTTTCATAGATTTCGGTTTGGGTTTTCACTCAAATACGATTGAAGATCAGGGCGTTGATCTCTTCCTCCTTAAAAGAGCTCTCCAGAGCTTCCACTATAAACATGCAGAGAAAGACTTCGCTCAGATCTTGAAAGGCTACGAGATGACTGTTGGAAAAAAACGTAGTATAGACATCGTAAAGAAGATTGAAGACATATCGAGAAGAGGTCGGTATATCCCGCAAAGATGAAGGTATAAAAATTATGCCTAAGAGTTTAGTTCACTTCGCCACTACTAACCTAAATAAGTTTAGAGAAGCAGAACAAGTTGTTGCAAAATATGGAATAAAATTAAGACATCTCAAATCTAAGCCAGATGAAATTCAAAGTCAAAATATAAAATATATTGCTGAAACTTCTGCGACGCAGATCGTGAAGGAAACATCTTTATCTCTAATAGTTGAGGATGCAGGGTTGTTTGTTGAGACGTTAAACGGTTTTCCAGGACCGTTCTCATCTTACGTTTACCGAACCATCGGAACAAATGGTATACTGAAACTGTTAGAAGGAAAGAGTGACAGAACAGCGTATTTTCTGTCTGCTGTTGTCTATTGTGCGCCCAAGCTGAAACCTAAGGTGTTTGTTGGAAAGATAAAAGGAGTTG
>JBDRNN010000194.1:0-2651 GCA_043811145.1 Candidatus Bathyarchaeota archaeon | reverse complement strand
GAATTAGTCCGGGATTTCCACCTCAATGTGTTCAATCACGTAGCGGTAGAAGTTGTTGAGTGCCCACGGTGCATAGATGCCGATAGTGATGATGCTCAAAATAGCCCAAAGAATATATCGGCCAAGGATATCAGCTCCGCTTCCCCTGTACTTGATTGTAAGTCGTTTTGCAGCCATTTCTAGCTACCTCCTTCTTATTTCTGCGGTCACCCTGTGCTCTCAAAACCAAAAAAGACATCAGCTTTCGCTATCGGCTAAACCTACCTTTTAGCGATTCTGGTGCCCTTCTTTCATTCTGCCCCCACCTGAACTAAGACTTAGGAGTATGCTAGGTTTAAGTCGGTGGTCTTCTCATGTGTTATGTAATTTATACCCGCTCTCATATGTTTGTCAACTTTCATCTCAACGACTGCTGCCTCTCGGTATGAAAAAGCTCTCATGTTTTATAGAATCATTAATTTACTCCCCCGGGGGATTCAGAAATGAGCTAGTTCTTGATGTATCTCAATTTGACTAAATGTGACATTGGACTCAGTTATTGTCTAAGGATTTAACACCCTGACTTAGGTTCATGGTGTCAGGCGGAAGTAACAAAACGCTAGATTTTTGCCTCTAGTCTTTATTAGTCGAATCTATTAACCCCCTCCAAAAGGGTTATGTATTGTTGACAGTCAAGAACGGGTGTATAATTGCCATAACTAAAAGGACTTCTTTTTAAAGGAAATACTGGTGGAATTAACACAACAGCAGCTTGAAGCCCATCTTTGGGGTGCGGCAAATATTCTTCGTAATAAAACTGCAGGCCAGGATTATAAGAACTATATATTGTCTCTAATGTTTTACAAACGCCTCTGTGATCAATGGGAGAATGAGGCAGATGATGCAATCGCTGAGCTAGAGCATCAACAAGGGCGACACTTCACCGACAAAGAAAAGTCTATATTCCGTGCGCGTGGTGAGCACCGTTTCTCTATCCCTGAAGGTTCACGTTGGGGTGATGTGCTTGCAGTCTCGGAGAACATTGGCGAAACTCTCACTACAAGCATGCGCGCTGTGGCTAACGCGAATGACGAGTTACGCGGGGTTTTTACTGTAGACTGGAATCAACCTGCCCCCGATGCTAGTGGCAGAAAACTCATCCCTAACGAAGTCGTCCACGCACTTGCCATGCATTTCGATGAATATGATTTATCCAACAAGAGTGTCCCTTCGGACCTTCTAGGCCGTGCCTACGAGTATCTCATTAAAAAATTGGCCGATGAACTTCTGGAGCAATTAAAAGCTGGTTCGCCAAGACTCTTTGAAAACATCGTTATCGATCTTCTTGTAAAGATGGGCTACGGGGGGAGCGACAAGGATGCAGCACGGGCAATTGGAAGATCAGGAGATGGAGGTGTTGACGGAGTAATTAATCAAGATACTCTAGGTATAGATAGGATTTATGTGCAAGCCAAATGCTGGAATGATAAATCCGTAGGTCACCCGGATATCAGGGACTTTATCGGCGCGCTTGATTTCAAACATGCTGAGAGGGGAATTTTTATAACCACATCGACTTTCACAAAAGAGGTCAAAGAGAACGTTGACCGCAGTTCAAAAAGAATCATTTTAATTGATGGTAATGAGCTCGCCAAGCTGATGATTAACCATAAGGTCGGCGTATCAGTTGAAGATACATTTGAGTTGAAAAAGATAGATATGGATTATTTTATTGAGGAATAATGAGAATCACTGAACCTTTTATTAAAATATCTTATACTTTATGGCTATTAGCTAAAGGTGCTAGGAAAATTCGTGTTTCGGTAGATGGTGCGGAACCTGAACATGAGATAGTAGCCCAAACACTTGAATCAATGGGTTATAGGCGCGAACCAATAATGGGTTCAAAGGTTAATTGGACAGGTCGATTCTTGATGGAAGGAATTGAGATTACCGTTGTTAGCCGCCCAGGTACTGATATAGAAGCCCATTTTCCGGATGGAACATTTATTGTTGCGGAATGTAAGGGAGAACCCACACCCAGTGGCGTTAAGTCCGGCCTAGATCTTACCGCTTTTTATTCCGCTCTAGGACAACTCATTATTACGGCAGATGATGAAGGAAAATCACCTTCTCATGTGGTGTTGGTTATACCAGATACTGCTCGCTTAAGAGACATTGCTGTTCGTGCAGCTAAAAATAGTCGTTTTAAAAAATTGGATATAGGTTTAACACTGGTCGATGAATCTGGCAAGGTTAAGGAAATCACCTAGAATCTCATACTTACAAAAGGTGAGTCTACACTTCAAACGAAACAGAGCATTGTTTCAGGTGTAGTTCGACTCTGCTCAATCTCCCCGTCCGCCAGTTGTAACATTAGATGCCTTATGTTACATTGCCACTCGTGATGATGTAGCTTTGCAAGGCACAGGTAATTAAAAGGGGGAGGGAGCGAAGGCTAGGAAAATAATTCCTTTTTGAAAAGGATCGTTTTTATCCACGTGGTAACAATTTAAGTTTTTAGTTATATATGAAAATCTAGCTAGATTTCCCCCCTTCCCGCTGAATACCGAAACTGCGCTCGGAGTATTCCAAAGTCGACTGTCCTGAATACCGAAGCTGCCCTCGGAATATGCCAAAGTCGACTGATCTGCAAATGTAGAATAACTGAG
>JBDRNN010000193.1:0-2826 GCA_043811145.1 Candidatus Bathyarchaeota archaeon | reverse complement strand
TGGTCCGGCTCCTGCTTCAGGTCTTTTATTACTTCGCGTCTGCCTTTCTTCAAAGTTTCACCCACTCCCTATGTTCATCTTCAGTTCTACGGCGATAGTTGTAGAAGTTACCATTTAAAAACAAAAATTCTGGGTCATCACACTTGCCGCAAAAGTAAACCTGTACTCGCCTATTTATGTTAGACGAAGGTAAATCCCCTTGATACTCTTCATCAGCACCAAAATCATATGGGTCACATGAACCCAGCTTTCTTCCGCATACTGGGCACAACTGCCTCCACTTCTTGCGTTCCCTCTCTATGTTTAAAACCTCAATTCTTCCCTCTTTCATCTGTGATTCCTCATGTACTCTTTATATCTTCCTTGAAGCCAGGCTTCATAGTACGGCATTCCTTCCCAACAAGTTTGGCAGGATGTTGGTGGCTTCGCACAGCAAGGTCCCTGAGGTAAATTTCCTGTGTTTCTACAGGCATTTGTTTCCATACCAGGTTTCATACAATGTTCATTACATAGGAAAGTTTCACCACATTTTCTGCAAACGTACGGTTCCACCTTCTGGTTTTCACAGCTTTCCAGTATCACTTTTCTTCCAGCTTTCATGGTTCCACATCCGACGCCCATCTGCAAGACATATTCTTCACACAAATCCAGCGCATCCTTTGGTTGTCTTCATTCAAAATCCTTGTTTCTCTGTCATCCTCCCAAGTATCTGGATGCCAGATTACATTGCTCCTACAAAGCGGGCAAGGATTTTTTGCATATGTGCCACGCTTAGGTTTTTCTGTCTGGTCTAACCCAGAGATAATTATTTTTCTGCCCTTCATTTTATCATACCTCTTATCAAATCTTCCTTCCCGCCTTTCTCACAACGCTCCAGCCAGATACAGTTGAAACAAAGTTTTTGCTTATAGCCGTCACATGAATAAGGGTATCCATCCCTTTTAAGTTGAGTTTCAACTCCAGGATATCCCACTGGGTTAGTCTTCGACTGGTCTATCTTCGGTAAGACGACAACTCTGTTCGGTTTCATTTTACGGCGACCCCCAATCCTCTTCAAGTTTTATGTAGTTTAAAGCCAGCTTTCGCGCCGTCAAGTAATCTTCAAGGTGCACCACAATAGCCTTCGTTCCAATTTTTTCTCCACTTTCACTTACAGCCTTTCTCTTTTCACAGTCTATTAAAATAATCAGGTTCGCCAACTCATCCTTAGAATATTTGCAACTAACCTGTTTCACCAACTGGCCGTCAAACAAGCCATCATTGGAAGGGATTCTGTAAGCGCCGCTCATTAACTTATCGGCGCACTCTCTAATCTCAGGAGCTGAAAGCCTCTCTTTTTCCGACATGGATGTTCATCACTTCACAGTTTCAACGTATAAATTATAAAATAAGGAATTTAAATATGTTTCTCTTCTATGGGCTTGTGAAACTGGTGTAATTCTAAAATATCTTCCCCTTTAATTCGTTTCGGCTGTTCAAACTCATCTAAGTAAATTACGTGGCAACCCGTGAAACCAGTTTTACCCTTTTCCTCTGCACGGTTAACGAAACATCTTCCACATTCACATTTCTCTGTAGCCTCGGATGATTTACAAAAATTTTGGCATTGACAGGTTCTACCACAACCTCCACAAATGAATGTGTGAACATAAGGCATATTTAATCCACGTTTTAGACTACCACTTAAGTAAACATCGTGGGTTATTTCATCAACCATCGTTTCAACATCTCCTGCTATGCCTGATAAATTGGAATTATTTCTTTCCCTTTCTTTCTTTCAGTCTTTTCCTTTTTATGTTCCAACCAATCAACATGAATTGTATCTTCCTTACCTATATGCCAGATGCCATCTTTTCTATCTACATATTGGCATAATAAAAAAACACGGTGAGCATCGGCTAACTGGGTTATTATACCAATAACATGATACTGGCAGGTTCGTATATATTCAGGTATAGTTTGTACGGATTCGCCAACTTTAAATGAAAGACCTTTATTATTCATTATCGTTTCGGTCATCTTTTCAGCATCATCTCTAAGCAGACAAAACAATCGGAGTTTATAAAGCTTCGCTACAGATGGGCTGAAGCCGATTTTCAACAATACGTTTATATTATCCGTTAATCTTGATTCTATTAGATGATGTGATGCAAGTTGACCAAAGAAAGTAAAGTTAAAGGGCAAGTTCGTCTGCCACGATATGTAGTTCGTGACATAAAGGTTCGCAAAGCCTTCAAAGCTACACCAATCAAGCGCAAACATGGCTCGCGTAAGTCCATTAAACTCAAGAACATCAGCCCGAGTATGCGCACAACAACGGCAAGAGTTCGACCGGGGATGAGGATGTAAATGAAAGTAAAATACGGAATTTACAAAATTCAGTCCAATGAGGTAGGCACAGAAGTTAAAATAGATGAGAAGTTTTACAAAGGTAAGGCATTAATCGTTGGATACACTCGGGGTTGGTGTCCAACTGACTACTACCCAATGCTTGCTTATCCAAATGGTAAGGGAGACGCTATACTCATCACTTCATGGGACGAAGTTTGTGGTTCCACCTCTGTGTCTTTGGAAAAGAGCGTTATGTCCATTTCATTAAAAGCCTTAGATTTGTTGAATAAATGGAAACCTAAGTAGGGAAGAAAACTTTGCTGAAAATTCGCTACTCAATCCAAGAGGTTTTCGTCCGTGGCGAAACTTACGAGCATCGAGGTCTTCTGAAACACCTTGGGTTTGCCTGGGATGCCAGAGGTAAACTGTGGCATCGCTCTGCTACTGAGCAGGAAACATTGGATTACGTGATGTCAATGTTCCACCTTAACAACA
>JBDRNN010000192.1:0-6130 GCA_043811145.1 Candidatus Bathyarchaeota archaeon | reverse complement strand
GTTATTTCGTCAGTTCTAGGGAGCGGATGCATAACGATAAGGTCTCTTTTAGCGGCTCTTAATATGTCTGTATCGACTTTGTAGGTGCCTTTAACCTTCTCGTATTCGCTTGGATCTGGGAAACGCTCCTTTTGTATTCTTGTTACGTAGAGAACGTCAAGATTTGGCAAGGAATCCTCGATGTTATTCGTCTCTTTAACTTTAATTCTGGTTTTAACAGTTTTTAGAACTTCTTTCCGCATTCTTAATGTTTCTGGAGAAATTAGATGTAGTGTCAAGTTATAGAGAGAAAAGGCATAGGCTAATGAGTGAACCGTGCGACTATACCTCAGATCCCCTAAAATACCTACGTTTAAGCCATCTATTTTTCCCTTCTCTCGGTGAATAGTATAAAGATCTAGGAAAGCTTGTGTAGGGTGCTCTCCACTCCCCGACCCAGCATTAATTACTGGAATCGAAGCATAATCCGCTGCAAGCCTAGCTGAGCCTTCACTGGGATGCCGGAGGACGATAATATCCACATAGTTCTCAACAACCCTAATAGTATCGATCAATGTTTCCCCTTTATCAACCGAGCTCATAGCACGATCATTGAACCCGATTATGTCGCCCCCAAGTCTTTTCATCGCCGTCTCAAAGCTGAGCTTGGTCCTTGTGCTAGGCTCAAAAAATAAAGTTCCCATTATCTTTCCGTTAAGAATGTTAGTTCCGCTCTTTGAAACAGGCTCCATTGTCTCAGAAATTTTAAGGATATAATCTATTTCGTTCCTAGAAAAGTCCCTAACTGAGACTATGTCCTTACCTGTGAAGCTTATTTTTCTAGGCATAATGGTTCCTACAGCAACTAAACATATTAATCCTTGCTGTTTGACAAGTTAAACATAAGGAGGTTTATCTTTGACCGAGGAACTTCGTGTCCGTAAAATTAAAGACGGAACTGTTCTTGATCACATAGCTGCAGGTAATGCTCTTGCAGTTTTAAGAATACTTGGAATTTCAGGGCGTGAGGAAAATGTAGTTAGCATTCTCATAAATGTGCCTAGCAAGCGGTTGAAAAAAAAGGACGTTGTAAAGATCGAAGGAAGAGAAATCAGTCCAATGGAAGTGGATGAAATAGCTTTGATTGCCCCTCATGCAACCATTAACATAATTCGGGACTTTAAACTTGTAAACAAAAAAAAGGTTAGGCTACCGAGGATAGTTAAAGAGATAATTAAATGTCCCCGTTCAGCTTGTATAACTAATAGTCGTGAGCCGGTAAAACCGGTTTTTTGTATAGACAGTGAAGACCCGCTTCTCTTGCGATGCTACTATTGTGAATACGTGATGGAAAAAGAGGATATTATACAGCAGTTTTCATCTAAACACTATGAGAATTTAATTTCTCCCACAAAAAAGTAAGAAGCAGTATTTATATTCAAAAATTACCTTACGATTAGACGTGGTATAATGGCTAAAGTAGCTGTTGTTGCAGATGAAGATGTTGCAACTTATTTTAGAATTATAGGAGTAAAACTTTCATTTTCTGTGAAAAATAAAGAAGAGGCTTCTGATATTGTCTATAAATTGGCGGACAATAAAGATGTAGCAATAATAATCGTAACAGAGAATATAGCTGAAGAAATAAAGTCTGTGATTGACAAGATATCCCTGAGAGTTTACCCGACTGTTCTAACAATACCGGGTAAGGAAGGTCCAATCCCCGAAAAAGTTTCTACAATTTTAGACTTGGTGAAAAGAACAATAGGCGTTGAAATAAAAATCTAAAACTAGATGAGAATAACATTAGTGCATATAGCTACCCTAAGAAAAACATAAAAAGGTTCTCCAACATTAGGGATTGCAATTGGCTATATGTGCCGATGAAATAAGGTAAATCAAAACCAAAATTATCGGAAACAAAAATTTGGGAGAATTATACTTGCAAACGGTTGGAAAAATATCTAAAATTGCAGGGCCGGTTGTTATTGCCAAGAACATGTTAGGTTCTCAAATGTATGAGCTAATCAAGGTCGGCACTGAGAAACTAATTGGAGAAGTAATTAAAATTGAAGGTGACCGGGTAACTATCCAAGTCTATGAGGAAACTAATGGTTTAAAACCTGGAGAGGATGTTGAGCGAACAGGCAAGTCTCTCTCAGTAGAGTTGGGACCTGGAATCATTGGACAAATGTATGACGGTATTCAACGACCTCTTACCACCATCCAAGAGCTAGTCGGCCCCTTTTTCAAGCGAGGTGTATCTGCGCCTCCCCTCGATCGAAAGAAAAAATGGAATTTTTCTCCCAAAATTAAAATTGGGGAAAAAGTTGAGACAGGAGACGTCATTGGTGTTGTACCGGAAACCCCTCTAATTGAACATAAAATTATCGTACCTGTCGGTGTGCAAGGGAAAATTTCAGAGATCGTCAAAGAGGGTGAGTATAACATAACTGACACTATCGCTACAATAAAAACCTCTGATGGAAAAGCTGACATTGCTATGCTGCAAACTTGGCCAGTGCGAAAAGGACGGCCTTATAAAGTGAAAGTTCCTCCAGATACTCCTCTACTAACTGGACAGAGAATAATTGACACATTCTTCACAATGGCAAAAGGTGGTCAAGGGGCTATCCCCGGAGGTTTCGGAACAGGTAAAACTGTGATGCTTCACCAATTGGCGCAGTGGGCTGATGCCAACGTAATCATCTATGTGGGATGCGGTGAAAGAGGAAATGAAATGGCTGAGGTTCTTGAAAGATTTCCGTTGCTTAAGGATCCACGTTCAGGTCAACCATTGATGACTCGAACCATTCTGGTTGCAAACACCTCTAATATGCCAATTGCAGCCAGAGAGGCTAGTGTTTATACGGGAATAACAATGGGAGAGTATTTCAGGGACATGGGTTATGATGTTGCGTTAATGGCCGACTCAACCTCTCGGTGGGCCGAAGCTTTAAGGGAGATTTCTGGTCGACTTGAAGAAATGCCTGGAGAGGAAGGTTACCCTGCTTATTTAGCTTCAAGGCTATCTGAGTTCTACGAGCGGGCTGGTAGAGTCCAGATTCAGGGATCTCAGTCGAAACTAGGTTCAATCAGTGTGGTTGGAGCAGTTTCACCGCCAGGAGCTGATTTCTCTGAGCCTGTTACTCAGAACACTCTTCGAATCATCAAAGTATTCTGGGGGCTTGATAAAACACTAGCTGAGAGGCGACATTTCCCCGCTATAAACTGGTTGACAAGCTACTCCCTATACTACGATAGCTTGGATGAATGGTTCAACAAAAATGTGAATCCATCTTGGTCTCCTCTAAGAGGGAAAGCATTGGAGATCCTTCAAAAAGAGGAGGAACTTAGGGAAATTGTTAGACTTGTTGGCCCAGATGCTCTTTCTGAAAGTCAGAGGGCAACTCTAGAGGCCGCAAGAATGATTCGAGAGGATTACCTAATGCAAAGTGCTTATCACCCCATAGACAGTTATTGCTCCATTGAAAAATGCTTCCATATGCTCCGGGTAGTTCTTAATTTCTATGATACCCTGAGAAAAGGAGTAGATCGCGGTATATTGGTCAAGGATATTCTTGCTTTGCCTATGGTTGATGAAATCGCTAGGCTGAAGCTTATCCCTTCTGATAAAATCGATACTGCCTGTAAGGAAATTGAAATGAAAATTAACGATCAGTTTAATTCTTTATTTTCAGGCGCTAGGAGGGCTGTAGTAGCATGAGTAAAATATTGTTAACTGGGAAAGAGTATAAGACTATAAGCAAGATAATGGGTCCCCTACTTTTTGTTGAGAAGACAAGCGGAATAGCTTTTGGAGAAGTTGTAAGAGTTTTCACACCCTCCGGAGAGGAAAGACGAGGACAAGTTCTCGAGGCAAGTGAAGAAGCTGCAGTCGTCCAAGTTTTCGAAGGCACATCAGGCTTAGATATTTCAAAAACAGCAGTACGTTTCACTGGTGAAACATTGAAATTCCCTGTATCATCAGATATGCTTGGAAGAATATTTGACGGCAGTGGAAAACCTGTTGACGGAGGACCTGAAATAATCCCTGAAGATGAACGGGATATTCACGGAGCACCTATAAACCCCTATTCAAGGGCGCATCCATCCGAGTTTATTCAGACGGGGATTTCAACTATTGATGGCATGAATACCCTTGTTCGTGGACAGAAGCTTCCTCTCTTTACAGGTTCAGGTTTACCTCACAATGCCATAGCAGCCCAAATAGCTCGACAGGCCAAAGTTCTTGGTAAAGAAGAAGACTTCGCCGTTGTTTTCGCAGCTATGGGAATCACCGCCGACGAGGCTAAATTCTTCCGAGATGATTTCGAAAAGAGAGGCGCTTTGGACAGAGTTGTAATGTTCACCAACTTAGCCGATGATCCCGCTATTGAGAGATTGATCACACCTAGGCTAGCCTTAACGGCCTCAGAATTCTTGGCTTACGAACAGGGTTTACACATTCTTGTAATCCTCACTGACATGACTAATTACGCTGAAGCTCTACGTGAGATATCTGCGGCAAGGGAGGAAGTTCCTGGACGTAGAGGCTATCCTGGCTACATGTACACAGACTTGTCTACCATCTACGAAAGAGCTGGCAGAATTCATGGTAAAAAGGGAACTATTACACAATTGCCAATAGTAACGATGCCCCATGACGACATCACCCATCCCATTCCTGACCTAACAGGGTACATCACGGAGGGTCAAATATACATCGAGCGGAGTCTTCACATGAGGGGGATTTACCCACCCATCAATGTTCTGCCTTCACTATCGCGATTAATGGATGAAGGAATTGGGAAAGAAAAAACAAGAGATGACCATAGACAAACGGCAGACCAGTTATACTACGCCTATGCTGAAGGCAGATCTTTAAGGGAACTTGTAGCTGTTGTAGGAGAAGAAGCCTTAACTTCAAGGGATAAATTGTACCTTCAACTTTCAGATAGGTATGAGCGAGAATTTGTAGCTCAAGGCCCCTATGAGGATAGGTCTATAGAGAAAACATTAGACTTGGGTTGGAATTTGCTGTCAACTTTACCTGAATCCGAGCTCAAGCGTATAGACCCTGCCTTTATAAAAAAGTATCATCCAACTTACAGGGCAAAGACTACAAGCTAAAACTAAACAACGCACCTTTTTATTTTTCAGCATTCTCTTTATAGTCACGTATCATTGCCGGTATGTTAGAGTGATATTCATCACGGCATTTATGAAGTAGTTCAGTAACGGAGGAAACTGTAAATGACATTATCGATTTTAGACCTCCTGTCACACTGTCTTCACACGAGCTAACGTATTCCGCCATAAGCATCTCACTCCATTTGAGGTCGTGCTCCCAACAAGTTAGGAAAAGTTCACCTTGTTTCTCAGTCATTTTTTCAACGGTGAAAGCTTCAGGATAAACATCCATCGAAACTACAAGCATAGGCACTATTACGCTCTTAAAATCTCTTAGTTTTTCAACCATCTTCATTGTAATCTCAACATCTTCATCTGTTTCTCCAGGTAATCCAACAAGCATGGTGGCACATGGAACCCAATGATTTCTCGTGAGTATTTCAAAAGCATTTACAACCATATCCGGCCATTCTTCGGGTTTAAATGGTCTACACTTGCCAAGCATATGCTTCTTAATGAGCCTAGGGCTCCCAGTCTCAATTCCAGTCTGGCCGCTCACCCACACCTGTCCTCCAGGTTTTCCTAACTCCAAAATTCTCGAGATCTCTTCAACAACATCAGGGGCACTAGCAACGGAAGAGAGGCAGAAATGGCTGATCGCTACAGATTTGACCCCTGGGTGATTTTTGACTTGCCTAAAAAGGTTGATAACTGCTTCCTTGTTTACTTCCAGTCTTTTAGCACCATAGCGAAGTACATCCTCTGCATGGAGTAGCGGCTCCCGTCCAGCCTTCAAGTTTACATCTACTTCTCTCAAAATATGGTCGATAGGTAACATCCTGTGCTTCAACATATCGGGAACACAGAAATCGCAGCCCCTACCACAACCTCTAGTTATCTCGACAAGTCCACAAATTGTGGGCCCTGTTATGATTGGTATTTCATTTTCAGGTACAACTTCCCCTTGCACCAATTCAGGTATTTCTTCTTCATTAATTATCTTCTCAAATAAGGGCCC
>JBDRNN010000191.1:0-9126 GCA_043811145.1 Candidatus Bathyarchaeota archaeon | reverse complement strand
CATCTTTTTTAGGGATAATCTTCACATCTTTCACCAGCAGATAGCCTGAGTCTATATTCCACATTTTCTCAACTTTGCCAAATTTTATTTTTCTCTTAAAAATGGGACAGTTTAACACAAAGGTTTCTCCTTCGCCACCTTCAAGAGATAGATTAATCCCGTATTTCTTTTGTAGGACCTTCATGTCCTTTATGGCTTCTTCATCTAGTTTTCTGCCCAGCCATTCTTTGGTAAAGCCTGCAGCAGACACGGCTGTAAAAACAATCTCAAAATTGTTGTTGAGCATTTCTTTCAACAGCTTTTCAGGATCCCAATGCCATAGAGGAGTAAGACTTTTTATATTCAGCTCATTGCATATCTTGGCGATCCTTCCTTTCTGATATTCACTAGCAATTGCCCCTGATACAACAGCTTCAATTCCAAGTGTATCTCTAAAACCTCTCAACGCACTTTTCAGGTCTGTGAGCTCCTTCTCTTTTTTCCCCTCAGTTCTAACCTGGAAAATAGGAGTTTGAGAAGCTGTGGCCTGTAGTTCGGTTAATTCTATGCATGGATAATGAAACATCCATGACTCTGGATTTGAGGGTATCATCGTAAGCAAACCCATCACATCCAAGCCCTGTTGGATACTTCTCCAAAAAGCAAAAGTTGAATCCTTACCTCCTGAAAATAAAACCATGACCTTAAGACGGCCCATAAATAGTCAAGCTACTAAATTTTTATCGCGTGGATTTCCCACACTTTGGACAGAATTTCGCTCTAGGTATGAGCGTTGCTCCACAGTGGGAGCAATTCTTCAGTGTTCCTATTGTTGAGATTTGATGAGTTACTGTCGGAGGCATAGGTACTGTACGAGACACTTCAACTTCCTTATCCAATAGTACTACGTCCTCTGCAGCCTTCACATTCAACCATGGAACTGTTGTTTCCTCTCCCCCTCTTAGTGTCACCGTTATGGCTGCTTCTACAACGTTTTCTCCAACGCTTACAGCCAAATCTTTCACAGTTCCCACAACAACTCCCCTATTGTCTATTACTTGCTTCCCAATTACCTTATCTTTAGAAACAAATTTCTTACTTGGAGCTTCCATATTATCGACCGAACCCTGTTCTTCTAAGCTAGTATCTCTATGTTCTAAAGACTTTAAGATCTTGTGAAAGTGAACTAAAATTATTTATAATTTGTAAGATTGATGGTTGTTGTGATTGATTTGCCCTGTAGGTTAGTTGTCGGTGGATTTTGGGGAGACGAGGGAAAAGGAAAAATCATCTCCTATTTGGCTCTAAAAGATAAACTAGCAATAGGCGCTAGGGGCGGTGTAGGACCTAACGCTGGTCACAGTGTCCAATATCAAGGAAAGGTATTCAAGCTGAGAATGCTTCCCACTACTTTTCTTAACGCGAACTGTCGCCTCCTTGTTGGAGCTGGAGTATTGGTTAACCCGAAAATTTTCATCGATGAATTACAACTTACAAATAGCGCAGGAAGAGCTGGAGTAGACTCAAACTGTGCAATAATTGAAGAGAAACATATAGAAGCTGACAAGGCATCTGCATATCTCTCAAATAAAATAGGTACAACTGGAACTGGGACAGGACCCTGCAATGTAGAAAGGGTTCAAAGAACTGCTAAGACAGCCAAAGATGTGCCTGAGTTATCTTCATACACAACTGATGTGGCCGCAGAGGTTAACGGAGCAATTGATGAAGGAAAAAATGTTCTGATCGAAGGTACTCAGGGTACCTTCCTATCCGTTTATCACGGAACCTACCCATACTGCACATCAAAAGATGTTACAGCCTCCTCTATCTGTGGCGACGTAGGTGTTGGACCTAAAAAAATTGACAACGTTCTCATCATCTTCAAGGCTTATGTTACAAGAGTAGGCTGTGGTCTGCTGCCTGGTGAACTTTCTGAAGAGGAAGCGAGTAGACGCGGTTGGACTGAGATAGGCACTGTTACTGGTAGGGCTAGACGTGCAGCTCCCTTTAACTTTGATTTGGCGAAGAGGGCTGTCATGTTGAATGGCGCTACAGAAATAGCGATCACAAAATTTGATATTGTGTTTCCTGAAAGTAAAGGAGCTAAAGATTGCGATCAATTCTCTAGTGAAGCTAAAGATTTCATACAGAAAGTTGAGGCCGTTACTAAGCTTCCTGTTAAGTTGATTGGAACAGGTCCTGATACAGATGAAATTATCGATCTAAGATAATTTGTTTTAAAGTATAATTTTTTTGAATAAAATTTGAGTTTTGCAGGTATATCCATAGATCTATATAGTCTATTTAGATTATGGTGAAAAGTTATATATCCGCTTTTCATTTTCCTGTTATCTGAACTTTCCTAGCTTCTTCTTGAGGTTGTTCATTCATTACGATCTCACTGTCTATATAGATGCGCACATCATTTCGAGTTAGGTACCGACTCTATATAGTGAAAGAGGATTGCCCTAAATAAAAATTCTTATTAGAAAATTAAGAGCTCCACCTACTGCTGCACTGACAGGTATAGTGATTATCCAAGCCCAGATCATGTTTCTCGCAACTCCCCATCTTACAGCTGACAATCTTTTGGTGGCTCCAACACCAATAATTGACCCAGAGATAACATGCGTTGTACTTACGGGTATTCCAGCTAAAGATGCTCCAATAATCATAAGACTACCCGAGGTTTCAGCGCAGAAACCGTGAACGGGCGTAAGTTTTGTGATTTTCATCCCCATGGTCCTGATTACTTTCCATCCTCCGAGTATAGTGCCCAAAGATATAGCTCCATACGATGCCAATACGGCCCATAATGGAACAATGAACGTGGAAACAAAGCCTGCAGTTAAAAGCAGTATGGTAATTACGCCCATTGCATTTTGTGCATCATTTGAACCATGAGCGAGACTATAGGCAGCCGCGGAAACCAACTGAAGCCTTTTAAATAACCCATTAGCCTTGCTGGGAGAAGCCGTCGTCCTTGCTACAACAGCAGAAGTTAAAATCATCAGTAGAAAGCCTACTGCCATGCCTATCAAGGGAGCAAGCACCATGAAAATGGCAATTCTGGTAAATCCTCCCCAGGCGATTACACCGAAACCAGCGGCATCAAGGGCGGCACCAACCAAGCCTCCGATTAATGCATGTGAAGCGCTTATAGGAAGACCGGCACGTGTCGCAATTCCGATCCATATTATTGCTCCTGCAAGACCCGCAACAATTACAAGCGGTGTTAACGCTTCAGGGAAAACCAAACCTTTTCCCACGGTTTTAGCAACTGCGTGGGTGAAAACGAAAGCGGCCACAAAATGAAATCCAGCTGCCCACATAACAGCTGTTCGAGGGGATAAAACCCTAGTGGAAACTACGCTTGCAATAGAGTTCGCCGCATCATTCATTCCATTAAAAAAATTAAAGGTTAAGGCTATAGCAGTTCCGATCACAACTATGATCAGGAGCTCAAGCATTTAGTCAATACATCCATATTTTTTGATAATTGAGAAAAATTATTGTTTAAGCATTTTTTACAGCAACACCCTCTACAACATCTGCCACATCTTTACATCGGTCAATCGCATCTTCAAGTCCATCATAGATCTCTTTGAGCTTTATTATTTCAACAGGATCCTTGTCAACGAATAGTTCTGCAATAGCGTTTCGCTTAACCGTATCTGCCTCTTTCTCAAAACGGTTTACCTCATCGCAGTGATGCATAATTGCATCGAAATTTTTAAGATTTTTCATCTTCAAAACAGCATTGTTAACCTCTTCTGTGGATGCCAAGAGAAGTTTTACAAGTTCAATCATACGTTTGGTTGGCTTATTTATTTTGTAGAGAATAAGCCTATCAGTCACGCCCTCGATATAGTCGAGTATGTCGTCTAGTCTGCTAGCAATTAAGGAAATGTCTTCTCTGTCGATAGGGGTGATAAATGTCTTGTTTAGCTCTAAGAAGACGTTACGAACAATCTTGTCGCCCTCACCCTCAAGAAACTTCACTCTATTTCTTTTCTCATCAAGAAGATTTGACGGTTTAATCTCTTTACTGCTATCGCCATCATAATGTCCAACCATGGAACTTAGGACTTTTGCAGCTTCAAGAACAACCGAAGACTCCTTCTCAATCATGCCAAAAATAGCTTTTTCTTGTGGAAATAGCCAAGATAACTTCATTCGCATCCCTTCGAAAGAAGACATGCTCAATGTATATAATCTCTCTCCCCAAAGACTGGGTTAGAGAAATGAATATTAAACCTGGCGACCCTCTGACAATTTCAAAAGGGGAAAATATGTCCCTTACAATTTCCCCTAAAGGACTAGGTATTACCGGAGGAGTTTCAGAGGCAGAACTTTTAATCTCACCTAAAGACGACGTAGACTCTATTGCGCGAAAAATTATCGCCCTATATTTGGTAGGTTATAAGACCATTCGAATCTTCACTAAAGGCGAACCGATAATCCCTGCCTGCCGAGCCGCTATCAAGGAAATAGTTAAGAAGAAATTTGTTGGAACCGAGGTTGTGTCAGATTCTTCTAAAGAGATAACACTTCAGGTGCTGCTTAGTTTCCCTGAGCTGTCTGTTAGCAGCTCTCTGAGAAGGATGTGGACTATAACTACCTCGATGCACAAGGATATCCTTTTAGCTCTTAAAGACTTGGATTACGAGTTAGCCCAAACTGTGATAGAGCTGGATGATGAGATCGACCGTTTCGAATTGCACATAATCCGACAATTGAAGACAGCAGTTATGAATCCCCGAATCCTCAGCGAAATAGGTTTGAAAACGCCTAGAGACAGTCTCGGGTTTAGAGTTGTAACAAAAAGTGTTGAAAGAATAGCTGACAATGCTGCCAACATTGCAGAAATTGTACTTCGATTAAAATCACCCCTTGAACCAAAATTATTCAACAAAATATCTGATTTAAGCAATTTCGCCAACTCGGTATTCGAGGGATCAATTAAATCTTTGCTTGAGAGAAATTATGGACTTGCAGATTATGTGATCGCTAAGGGTAAGATAATAACCGTTTCCATGGAAAATGAGTTTTTGAAGCTGGTTTCAAAAGGGTATAATCCCGAGGCTATATTAAACTCTCGTCTAATATTAGAAAGCGTTAAAAGAATGGCGGAATATACAACGGATATAACCGAAGTCGTGCTAAATCTCACTGTGGAAAAAGCATCATCCTCAAAAAATAGCCATGATGGAGGAAAAAGGTTTGTCGGAAATAAAAATAAATATTAAAAAACTTCAATCCGAAAGCAAGAAAGCGACTGAGAGACTGCAGAAGTTTATAGAAAAAAGAATGGAAATTAAAGCAAAGCTAACTGGAGCAGATTTAATCTTAACTTTTGAAAATGAAAATCCACGTTCCAAGCGGGAAATTAAGGACAATGTAAAAAAGTTTCTGCACAAGGAGAACCTGGATAAGGATCTTAGAGTGCTTGTGTCTGACTCTGGTTTATCCATCAGTGACCGAAAGTAGTTTAATTCTACAGCAATAAACTAAAAAAGTCCAAAAGTTGATGCAAGACTTTTCAGAATTAATCTTAACTCTCGATGCTCGATACGCCATTTAGTTTCGTTACTCTGAAAACCTGGTCTGCAAAACTTTCTAACTCTTTCTCATGAGAGACAATTATGATCTGTGGACACTGCAACTCCTTGAGGATGTCCTGTATCTTGAAAAGTTGCTCTTTGCTGAATCCATCCGTAGGCTCATCAAGAATCAACAAGTTCGACTTCATGCCCGTTGAAACTTTCCGTACCAGAATGTTCAATGCAAGTCGGTAGGCGAGTGCAACACTGGTCCTTTCTCCTCCGCTCAGGTAATATATGTCCTGTTCGTAACCGTCCTGTTCGACTATTGGAGTGAACTCCTCGTCGATACGAGCATCTTTCGTCGGGTCCTCAACTAACAATGAGAACCAATGTTGGAAAAGCTGGTTGAATTCCTGATTAATGGTAATCAAAACATGTCTTTCAATATTCTCAACTGTTGGGATAAAATAATCACGAAGCCAGATTGTGTACTCGCTTAAAAAGCCAGATTTTATTATGCTTTCCTCCATAGTCGCGATCTCTTTTTTTAGCTTATCAGCCTCTTTTTCGTCATCTTCGATCTTCGTCTTCTTTATTAAGACTTGATCTCTTGCTTCTCTCCATGATTTGTCAGCTTTATCAACTTCATTGTCAAGTTTGTCGAGTTCATCTGTCAGTTTTTCGAATTCTTTCAGTTCTTCAATTGATTTCTCAAGTCTTTTATTGGTCGTCTCAATTTCTTCAGAGAGGTTTTTTGCTTTGAGATTATTCTTTTCATAGATTCGTTGCTGTTCCTCTTTCTGTATTTTATAGTCCTCTATTTTATTCTGAGCTTCGTTGTATTTTCTAAGTCTCTCAATTAACTTTTGGTTGTTTTCGATATCCATATTGCATTGAGCAAGAAAATCTGCTGTTTTTTCGTTTTCCTTACGTTTTTGCTCAATCTTAACCTTGAATTCGGTTGGTTCAGCCTCACGGTCACAAGTAGGGCAGATTCCTTTTTTTTCTACATGGAGGTAATCTTGAATCTTTGTCTCTATTGTGCTCTGACTTTTTACTAGATCGAGTTGTCGCCTTTTAAGCTCCTTTAATTCTTCAGTTAATTGATCAATCGATTTATCTGTGGGTTTTTGAGTCTTTAATAACTCATCAAGTTCGTTTTCGAGTTCACGGATCTTTTTCAGTGCGCTCTCTACAGAATTCTCAAATTCGGCTTTATTCTCATGCTGGTCCTTAATCTTGGTCTCTAACTCGGGTATTTTTCCTTTTACTTTGCTGAGCTTTTCACGTTCGTCTTTCAGGCTTCCTCGTTGCTCTTTCATTTTTTTAAGTATTTTAGTAAATTCCTGTTCTTGTGACAATAAATCCTTAAGCTCTGTTTCATATCTCAAAATTTCTTGGAGCTCAGAGTTTAGATCACTCTTTTTTTCATTCAAGTCAGAAGCTCTAGCTCGGAGGTCACTAGACCGCCTCTCGGTGCGAGTAGTAATGCTCTGTGAATTATCACAGGCAATCTTGTAATCTTCGATTCGGAATGCTTTCCTCAGCGTTTGAAGTCTGGCGTCAGGTCGCATGAAAAGGATAGCTTTCATTTCTTCTTGAGGTGTAAACACTGCATACCTGTAGATGTTGCTCTGTGCCTTTGGTTCAGGTGGCTCGTTGAAGTTCAAAATCTCCAGCATTTTCTCTTTAAGTTCGCTTGGTGGCAAGTAAAGTACTCCATCTTCACTTTTTATGCAACCCTCTTTCTGTTGTATCAACCTGCCCTTCTTGACTAATGTTCGTTGTATCTCATACTCCCCACCATCTACCTCAAAACACAGGTTCACAGTTCCTTTAGATTCACCTGTCCTAAGTAAGGCACCAGCCTTCTCCGATCCTAGACCAAAAAGCGCGAACTCTATCGCCATCAGAATCGTAGTCTTGCCCGATCCAATATCCCCCTCAAAGAGCGTCGTGCCCGGTGGGAAGTTCACCTCATTTTGTCTATAACTTCGGATGTTCTCTAATTTGAGCGACTTGAGGAGCAATTAAATTATCTCCTTCAGTTGTAGCGTTTTGATAGCTCCCTCAGATACCCTAGCTTCGTAGTCTTTCTTTGTTTCACCTATCTTCTGCTCTTGCCTTACTGTCTTCAACAGCTCATGAGCAAGTCTAACCCCCGAATCGTCTTTCAATGTTTTATTCGAAAGCTTCACCGAATTAATGTTATCTTTAAAAAGTCGGTTCTCTATTGAAGTGATATCTTCCTCTACCACTTTTACGTTCGCATACTCTTTAGATGAGAGACCGAATCTGTTTATGTTTACATAGTTTGCTCCTCTGTCTAAGAGCATTCTCCTCAACTCGGAAAACTCCAAGTCCGATGTCTTGCCCCCCGCCAGTTCACCGAAGACTTTTAGGAGCACTAGTTTGCCTTTAACATTGAGATTCTGTATCGCCTTTTTCAGTTCACCTTGCGCTTGGGTTGAATTTTTGTTAGAAACATTGTACTCATAATAAGTGCATTCGCAGAGCACTATTGGAATGAATTCAAGCTTTTCAACTTTTTTATCGAAATGGATTATGTAAAAACCACGTTGTGCACCTTTCGCATTTTCCTCAAAGTCGCGTGGATAGCTAGCGAAGAGAGTGCCAGGGAAAACAATCTGTTCGTAACCCGAAAATTTATTCTCAGATCTCTTATGGATATGTCCGCCTGCATAGTAGTCAAATCCCTTCGGCAGATAGGAAATTGGAATGCTCTCCATCTGACTGAGGTGCTTCGGCTTAAACTCGTCTAGTGCGCTGTGGAAAACAAATATTTTAAAGCCATCTTCACTTTCCAGTGACTTTCTGTCTAGAATTTCATAGTATTTGCTTTCAAGTCCCGCCTTCCTTGCTGAGATACCTACTAGTTTGGCTCCAGTTTTTGGATCAATTGTGAATTCAAGCTTTAGTTTATTCTCATTAATTTCGCCTTTAACTACTCTCTTAATCAGTCCAGCACTATCCAAGATATCAATTATAGATTTACCACTGGGGTTGTAATCATGACTGCCATAAATCGCATAGATAGGAATCCTTTCTTCGTGTACCTTTCGCATTTTTTTTACAGCGTTATCCACTGCCGCGAGGTCGGGTATGCCACTCTGAAAAAGGTCGCCCGATAGTACTATAAAGTCAACTTTATTCTCTATGCATTTGTCCAATGCTAAACTGAATGCCTGCGCTTCCAATTTAGCAAGCGCCGGTTCGCGGTGTGCACCGATATGGGTATCTGCGATATGTGCAAACTTCATTCACATCATCCAGTAAAGATAACCTTCTCCTTTGATGCTTTTGACGACTTTGCATATTCATCAAAAAGCGGAATCTGAACGGGCACCGCGAACTTGGTAAAGATACTGCTTACAATTGCCTCTCCTTTGTCTAAACTTGCAATCGTTCTATTCTCGTCGCTTAAATCCTGTGCCGCGCTCTCAATTATTGCATGTCTTTCTGTGGCCATTTCATTACCCAGAATGATCTTCGTGTTAAGGTTTGTTAGGATGTCTCTTGGGATTACACTAGTAAGTTGTGTTATCGCGACAAGCCCTACTTTGAACTTCCTGCCTTC
>JBDRNN010000190.1:0-15884 GCA_043811145.1 Candidatus Bathyarchaeota archaeon | reverse complement strand
CTCCATGCAAAAATTTCAAACTTCGTTTCGTGAAGGTGGAGTGGGTTGGTATGTTACAAAGAATCCTACATCGCATACCGTCGATGGTTTCAACAAACTTTTCCATCGACCTCCTCCCATTCTTTACCATACGTAGTTTTTAGATTGACTTTAGAGAGGACTATGTTCTGAAACTGAAATGAGACAATAATGTAACCATTCGCTTTGTTTTTGTGTTGTTTGTTATGTGGGGTTTAATTAAGGTTAACGATTAAGTGAGCGATTATATGACGGTTGGCTGTATTTTTTAGTGGAGGGTGGTGTGATGTGAAGACTCATTGTGAATTATGTGGCAATAGGTTGTTCTTTGGTGGATATTATTTCATACCGAAGTTGACAGAAGATGGAAAGTATAGTTATGATGAAAAAGGTTGCAAAATAGACTTAACAGTTTGCAGAGGCTGTTCTAAAAAAGAAAAACCAAAAGTGAACGAAGCAAAAGAAATAGCACAAAATGAACAAAAACAAGCGAAAATAGAGGCAAAGTTTATTTTCAAAGAAGATATGACCGATGAACAACTAAAAGAACTCAACAAGGAACACATTCTAGCTTTAGGTGAATGGGAAGCAAAAATTAACCTAGGCACATTCGTTGGTGGCGCAACATACGGATTCCTTTCAGGTAACCTAACTTCATTAACTCTAGACATGGCTAGACTTCTCCAAGGAATTATGGAACAAAACAAAATCATAATTCGACAAAACGAATTACTGTTAAGAAAAATAGAGAATCCAACTAAACTCTAAACATAATCTATTTTTTCAAGTCCCCTAGAGGACTAACTCAAAACCACAAACAAGTCAATACCTGACCAAGTTACTAGAGAGTTCGTAACTATGGTGAAAGTTGGAGTGTTTTTAATGATTATTTGAGAGGTGATTTGAATGTCAAAAATAGAAGGAATGTTGGAAAGTGATAAAACACGTTTGATTGGAATGCTTAGAGCCGATATTGGATACGGCAGTATTCTAAAGGAGTTTCAGAAATACAATCTGAATAAAGTAAATCTGTCGAATTATAGAAATAAAATGCTAGGCGAACAACAAGAACGAAAAGTAATAGATATAAAACTCAAGCCTGAGATAACATCGAATTATCTGATTGATTCTTTAACGTCAAATATTTTAATTTGTGATGCTGAAATTGAAGATTTACGAAAAATGAAGCATCAGACAAGTTCAACTAAATTAGCAATTTCCAGCTTGTTGGGTCGAAAGACTGAGAGTTTGAAAAACCTTGAGTCATTCATCAAGCAGATGCAGAGCGATCTAGAAATGGAAGATGTTCGAGAGTTCATTGACTTTATGGTCTATAAAAAGCAGAAAAAACAGGAGGCTGGCAAAATATGAGTGCATTGAAAAAACTGGCTCTAGTGAAAGCAGTTCTTGGAGGCTATGACATGCCTGAAGATAAAGACGAACAAGCATTTTACACTGAAGTCATTGAGCGATGCATTAAAGGAAATGTAGATCCGAGCTTAGGGATGATTGCACCGATGTGTATTATTCACAATATGTGGAAAGAAGAAAAATGGAAACCAATCCTGGAGAAGATGAACAAAAAACTTGAGAAAAACTAAAACTAAAGATGAGAAATGTCGTGAGTGTGGTGGCGAGATAAATAAAATCGGTCACGAAGTCGTTTGCACTAAATGTGGATTAGTTGTTCAAACAGTGCTCCACATGGATAAAGATGAACATATGAAAATAAACATAGTCGCACATAGAAAATAGTATTGACAATGCTGTTTTGGTTTGAAAGGAAGTTTGAAAAACTGTGAAGCAAGGGTTAAACAAGACCCCTCATGCTAATTATTATTGATCTGTCATGCCAAAGATATACCCTTTGTATAGACAGGCTTTAAAATTAAGGGAAGATGTAGTCAGAAGACTAAATGATATGTTAGGTTTTTCATCACTTAATGACCCTGACTGGTTTGTCAATCAATATGATAGGCTCTATCAAGCATTGAATATAGAAGACAGTGAAAGCACAGTTACTGTGCCATATGTTCATACTATGACAGGACCGCCCTATGAATATGGGCTTAAATTTCACGAGTTACATTCTGCACTTAATCAGATGATAGCATACATGGAAGGGATTCTGGGAAATATTCAACAACTTCAAAATGATGTCAAGATCCTTAAAGAAAGAAATCAAAAACTCTTGAATTCTCTTATTGACTTTACTTCTACAGAAGATTTCAAAATTGATAAGAAGTTGTTTAATAGACTTTTACCAGAAATGCAACAATATCTGCTTGAAGCCTCTAAAACCTACGCAACAGGGTGTTATGTAGCCTGTTGTAGCATGTGTGGGAATATACTAACTGTCATGATTCATGATTTATGTAATAAGAACAAGATCAAATATCCAGGTCTTGCTGAGGGAATAAAGAATCTTAGGGATGCAGGTGCTCTCAAGAAGCCACATGAACAATTAGTAGAAATTGCAAAATATTATAGAGATCACTCGGCTCATCCAACTAGTGAAGCCTTTACAAAAGATAAGGCTAGAATGTTCCTTAGCTCACTAATAGTTCTTTTTGAAGAGATTTCTAAGTAGTTTTATTTGGGCTTAGTTTTTGATACGGAAGCTAGCTAACTGAGACAGCATATGTAGAAATAAGATTTATTTAGCTAGGTCCCGATACTCCATTTATGACTATTGATGAAGAAAAACAAAGAGCGGGGACTTCTGCGGAATATGTGTTTCGGCAATATTGTGACAGTGCTGGCGTTACCTATCTCTATGTAGATCAATCCTGCATTACGAAATCTAGTAAAGTTGTTCAAGAACAGGCACAACGACCTGATTTTCTTGTTATAGAACCTAACAAAATGCCATTTTTTATTGATGTTAAAGCACATGATTTTAGGACATCAGACGGAAAATCAAACCTCTTCTATAAGGAGTTTTATGGAGCGAATCACGAGGCTATTTTTTGGAGTTGTGAGGAATACAAAAAATTACTAGGCTTTCAGTCGCTTATAGGAATACCTGTTTGGATAGCATGGTTTGAACGAAATAAAGAACTTGTGAGAAAGCAGTTCATGTATGTTATTCCATTAAATATTGTAACGCGTTTCTTTACTAATAGTCCTTGGTGGTTTTTCCAAATACCGTTAGATTGCAGTGAAAAAATAGATCTTAAAAAACCCGACCCATTAAATTATTGCGTACCCACTAAAACTGTAGAACAATTTGGAAAACTTCTGGATAAGGTATTGAAAAAGAAAAAATAATGTCACATTTTGATGTATGTCGAGCAAAACAGTTTGAAACTGGGAAGCTTAATTAGCGTCTGGAAACGAGATAAATGTAGGGTAAAAAGGAGGAGGAAAAATTATGGAAACTGAAAGGAGAATAACACACGCTAACTACTTACCGGATAGAAACATAATAAGAGTGTACTATAAAACATCTGTAGCCAGCGCTCCACATACTACAGAAACAACTACACCTATAGAAATAACAATTACTCCCTTTCCAAATATGACAAAAGACACTCTGTTAGCTAGAATAAGAGACAAAGTTAACAATAATGAAGATGCGCACATAGTAGAAATAGCTGGTAGTATAGCCGGTGAGAGATTTTAGTTATATCAAGCAAACAGCTTGAAACTATCTAATTACTAGTTTTTTAAACAGCACGATCTTTACAGACTCAGCTTTATATCACGGGTAATACGATCATAGATAATGGTGCATTAAAATGAACCTAAATGAAGATACATGTTCGAAAGGAAACAAAATTTTATTGGGTTCAAATCCCACCCACCCCACCATAAACGGTGGTTCAACATCCCACTCCTAGAAACATTATTTATTAGTAGAAGGCGCAATTCCTCGCTTCTTAGTTTTTATTGGTAAGAAATTAAAAAAGTGATGTCTGTAAGGGTGAACTTCGATTTCCAAAATTTCATTTAGCATGTGGTAATGTAAATCGAATTGTTGGGCATGGTTATTTATGAACTTAAACACAGGCATATTAGTGCTTGGAAGCTCCCAGCTACGCTCCCACGTTTCAACAGCGTTTCTAAGCCTCCGACTATTATTTCTATCTATTAGCACTGCCCTATCTACATCGAAGAGTACTAGCAGAATGTTTGCTGACTTTATTTTACTTTTAAGCAAGAAACTTCGCGTGATATTGTTAGGAGCGGTTGTATCGATAATCACATTGTAACCTTTTTGGAGAGACATGTCACGTAACGAAGCTATGGCATGATAGATTATCTCCTCATTCCGGCATGGAAACATCTCACCAAAAAGTTGTCCTCTCATATCATCACCGGATAATCGAACAAAATGCTTATTATCCGAAACTAGACGCTTTGAGAGAAGTGTTTTTCCAGATCCTGGAAAACCGCTAAGAACCAAGTTCCATAAAGCCAAATTACACTTATTACTCCTTCAAGCACGAGACTTTTTCAAATGCTTAATGCATCATAAATGGATAATCCTAGATTTAAACTTGAGATAAAACTATTGAAGACAGGGTGTTAGTTTTAGTATTTAGCGAAGTTTCTCGCCATTTTCAGAAGCTTAACTGTGTTCACATTAATAGCAAGTTCTAGGCTGTCCATGACCAGAATCTCTTGATCAAGGCTCAAATCATCAATCCTACTTCCATTGATCATATTAACTCCAGAAGGAACTACCTTTTTTCCATCAACTTCAAAAGTATATTTCGGCCTTGAACCTATTTTCGCAGATAAATACTGAGGGACGCAAACTGTTAATGCGGATTTACCGCTTGCTTTAAAACGCTTAATAATTTCTCCAATGATCTCTGCTGTGATTAAGGGTAGATCAGCTGAAACGGTTAATACATTTTCAAGTTTTAGTTTTCTAACTGCGTATTGAATATCCGAAACATATTCTCCTTTAGGGGTTTGAATGACCTCAACTGAAAGGTTCATCATCCTCTTGGTTGTGCGGGGTGTGTGCGGGGTAGTTGCAACGATTATTCTTTTGATGTTGCTGACTTTTGTAAGGGTATCTATAACATACTCGACCATCGGTTTGCCAACTATCTTTACAAGGGGTTTTTCAACTGGCAACTTCATCCTCAATCCTCGTCCGCCGGCCATAATTAAAGCTACAATATCCACAAAGTTACCCCCAGAACTGTCATTAAAGAGGCCATTCTTGCGAATTCATTAGATGCCCCAAAGACATCGCCAGTAACTCCGTTGAAGTGTATATTGGAGAATCCAACCACAATTAGTGAAACTGCAACTCCCGCAATTAGGCATAAAAGACCAGTAATGTTTAGAAGTGATACAGAAATGACCAGAGATAAAATCAATGCCACCAATAAACGAAGATTGCCACGGCGTCCATGCATAACATTAACAAACGGGGTGTTTATCCCTTCCTTAGCCGATCTACCCACTCGAGCAGCTAGAACCATGGAGAACTTTGCAGAAACCTCGGCTACGATGAGACCTTGTACAATGACACTTAAACTTAATTCCGATATTGTGAAGATTACTGTTAGCGTTATAATTAAACCGAGAGCCCATCCACCTACCCCCGTTTGATTATCATGCATTACCTTAATTTTCTCATTTTGTGAACCTTGAAACATGATTCCGTCGCCGAAATCAAGTAAACCATCAGTGTGATGGAGACCAGTAATTAAGAAAAGTAAGGCTACAGTTAGTACTCCCACTATAAGACTTGGTAAGGCGGCGTATAATAAAAACCAAGCCAGTAACCCTGCACAAAACCCAATGAAAGCACCTACTAAGGGAGAAAGATACAGGTAATCTGCCACTTCACTCAGGCGATTGTGCCCAGCTTTGACGGGGATAATGGTAAGAAAAGCAACTAAACTATTAAACCCCTTAAATATTCTAACCAGTTTCTCACCTCTACTTAAGACCCTGTGTCCCTAGGGTGATAGATCTGTGCTGACAGCTCATTAATGCCTTGTAGTTTCGTTCAATTTCCTTCAGCAGAACCCTTTTAGTGATAGTTCCTCTAGATTTTAGCATGGCCGCTATCGAGGAGCCCCCTGCACCAACTCCTTCTTTAACTACTCCACTTTCATAGGCCCTTAAACCGCTATAATTGGACATACCAAAATCCAGATTGGCTGAAAGAATTGGTACATCACCGATGTGTGAAACTATGCCTCTAAGGTCAGAAGTATCGTCAGTAGTTATCCATTTGGTAGTGCCTATGACAACGTTATTCGTCGCTTTAACTCCAAAAGCATTAACCACAGCTAAAACGGCGCCCATTTGAGTTCCGCCAGCAAGCATAACGGGAACTTGTTCAGTCGCTCCCAAAACTACTCCTGCCATGACCGATACAACTGGGTCACCTACCTTGGAAAGAGCTGTTATGGGGTCTTTTTTTAGTTCACCGAATTTAATTTCAGCATTCATTAATGCATCTTCAGCAACATGACTCTTCAGTTCATAAGGATTGTCAGACATGCTGCTACTTACTTTGCCCTTTGCGTTGATTCCCATTGCTAACATCAATGAAAGGGCGGTTGTAGTTCCTCCAGGTATACTTTCACCGATAATCAGATAATCAGCAATCTTAGCGAAGTATCGTCCTATGGTTTTTGCTCCATTAAAAACCTTGTCAACAACCTCAATATCGATAGCTCTTCCGGTTCGTATGTCCGCGCCATATTTTCCGTCAAAGTCGATCATAGGAACATGGGGTTTTGTTCTTAGACCGGAGTTAAGGACAAAAAGGGGGATGTCCCCGAGCTTCAATGCTGACATTGTGATTACGGCGGGGGTAGGGATCCCTTCAGGAGTAACGGGTATACCGTCAATACACTTACATCGACCGTAATGAAGAAGCTCAACATCTGCTGAAGGTGTAAAGTCTGTTAGTTCAGGAAGCTTTCCAGCGGCAGACAGGCTAGGAATCTTTGCGGTTTCGGTGGTTCCGATTGTGCAGAGAAAAACGGGCTGTTTACCCTCTGTATTTTCAATAAACTTCTTTGCTTTTCTGGAATTGCTCACAATACTGAAATCGTATCTTTTCAAAGCCTAACTCCCATGACTATTGTTGTTAAAAAAAGAGCGGGGATAGCTATCGATGCCGTGAATAAAAAGGTGCTCAGCTTTGTGATGCGTAAAGCTCGATAAATATGACTGGTTTCAATGTCGTGATTAGGGTCACCTAGAATATACGAGCCAGGTTTTTCAAGTTGAATGTTCAAGGCTCCGGCCATCGCTGACATAGGATAACCAGCATTCCAACTGGAAGTTTTAGCCCGATCTCTATTCAAAATTCTCCAAGTGTTTCTCCAATCCTCTTTCAAAAGAATGGAAGCGATCATCATTAGAAAAGCAATACTCCTTGCGGGAATAAAGTTTGCCACACTGTCTAACTTAGCTGAAAACCAACCAAGGTGGATGTGCGTCTTGTCTCGATATCCTACCATTGAATCGAGAGTGTTGATTACACGGTACGTTATTGCACCTAAGATCCCGAAAAAACAAAAATAGAAAATTGGAGAAACTATTCCATCGACTGTGCTTTCAGCAATTGACTCTACGGTTGCTGAAACTACTTGATTCTTGTTAAGACTAGTTGGATTTCGACTCACTATGTAGGCTACTGCCCGTCGGGCTTCTTCAAGATTGTTATGCTCTATAGCATTCGCAATCGGAGCAACGTGATTTTCCATTGCCCTGATGGCGAAAGTATGCTTAAGCAAAATGGCTGACGCGATAACGTATGGCAACAAACCCAAATATTGCCAAACAAACGATAAGAAAAAATACGCTGGAATTGAGAAAATTAGAATAACGAGTATAGCTAGAAAAACTCCATTCAGTTTTTCAATTTTTGGATTTTGACTTCTGAATTTGGATTTAAGAAAATTTATAGCTTTACCCATCCATGCCGTAGGGTGAAATCTATTTGCTGGATCACCAAATAAAGTGTCGATTATCAATGCCAAGGCTAAAACTATAACCGAAACAACAAACAAGAGTATATTTTCTATGGGCAAACTATCAACCCTTAGAGGGAGAAATATCGATTATTTTGCAGAGTTCAATTATGTTTAAGCTACGTTTTACTGTCTCAGCTAATTTTTCAAGACTTTCTGTCCAGACACTTTCAACATCAGCTTCAAAGAGGTTAGAAGATTTGACATTTTTTCGATTACACAAAAAATTGATCAGAGCTTTTCTAATAGGGAAATCATCGAAAACACCATGGAGATATGTGCCCAATATTAAACCGTTTTTACTGATTGAACCTTCAAATCCGGTTCCATCGCATTCAGCCTGATTGTTTAACTTGAAGATGGGTCTTACATCAGGCCCCAAAATTGTGGTGCCCATATGAATTTGATACCCTGATACTTTTTCACCATAGGCAGAGTTAATGATAGGTTCTTTCCCAATTACCTGAACCGTAACTCTCTGAGTCACTTTATCGCATGCGTCAAATCTAGTTACAGTATCCAAGAGATTCAAACCATCATATTCGCCTGGATCACCATCTTCAACGCCTTTTTCATCAATGATCTTTTTACCAAGCATCTGATAGCCTCCACATATACCCATTAGGGGTATACCTAATTCTGCTAGATTCATCAGTTTTTTTGCAAACCCGGTTCTTTCCAGCCAAAGCAAGTCTTGCACTGTATTCTTTGTCCCAGGCAGTATCACCAAGTCGGGTTTATCCAACTCAGAAACAGACTTGATAAACTGTACTTCCACACCAACTTCTAGTTTTAGAGGATCAAAATCGGTGGAGTTTGAGATTTTTGGTAGCCTTATTACAGCAATGTTAATTACTCCATGTTTTCGCTTCTTAGGTTCATCTAAAGATACCGAGTCCTCAGTAGGCAACTTTAAATCCTCAATATAGGGGACAACACCTAAAACAGGTATACCCGTAATCTCCTCAAACCTAACCAAACCAGGCTGGAGTAGGGAAAGTTCACCGCGAAACTTGTTAAAAACAAATCCTTTAATCCGCCTCCTATGTTTGGGTTTTAGAAGTTCTAATGTTCCGAGTAGACTCGCGAAGGAACCTCCTCGATCTATATCAGTAACAAGAATAACGGGAGCTTCAGCTAGATCGGCGACTTGCATGTTGGTTATGTCAACATCATAAAGGTTAATTTCAACAGGACTACCTGCACCCTCAATAAGCACAATCTCATATGCAGATAACAACTTTTCGAGAGAGGCTTTAACCTCTTTAAGACCTCGAAAGAAAACAAAATCACGGTAATAATCTTCAGCTTTCATGTCTTTGTAGTGTTTCCCCTTAAGAACTACCTGAGAAACCATGTTACCTTTAGGCTTTAGGAGAATAGGGTTCATATCGGTGCTAGTTTCGATCCCAGCGGCATATGCCTGGAGAGCTTGAGCTCTTGCGATTTCAGTCCCTTCTTCAGTGACATAAGAATTTAAGGACATATTTTGGCCTTTAAAAGGTGCAGTTTTGTAACCTGCGTCTGAAAAAATTTTACAGAAAGCAGCAACTAAGAGACTTTTACCGCAGTGAGAGCTTGTACCCTGCACCATAAGAGACTTGGCGGTCATGCTTGGCCACTATTTTGAGGAGTATCTCTTGCCACATGTCTTCGCAAAGGCACTGAGTAACTTCTTGTTCTCGCTGTGAGTCCTTACTGAAACCCTTATAAAATGTTGATCAAGCCCCTTAAAGGAGCTGCAGTCGCGAATCAGAATTTTCCGTTTTAACATCTCGTCTTTAAGTTCAGATGATGTGAAACCAGTTTCCTTGATATTTATTAGTATAAAGTTTGCTTGGGTTAGAAAAACTTTGAAACCATTGATTTCGCTTAAACCCTTCGATAGAAAAGACCGTTCTGACCGAATAATCCTAAGACTGTTCTTCACATGCCCAAAGTCGTCTAGAGCTGTAATGGCCGCAATCTGGGCTAAACGGTTTACATTCCAAGGTATCTTAACTCTTAATAGATTGTCAACTATTTTTTTGCAACCTACCCCAAAACCCACTCTTAGCCCAGATAGCCCGAAAACCTTTGTGAAAGATCTTATCACAAAAAGATTAGGATAAAAATGCACCTTGCGTATATATGAAGAAGCCCCACCGCTATCTGAAAATTCTAAACAGTCTTCGTCAAGAAAAACCAGCACATCCTTCTCTAAAGCTCCTTCAATAATTTCCTGTAACTTATGCTCTGACAACAGATTACCTGTTGGGTTATTAGGGTTGCAAAGAAAAATCATTCGCGTTATATCAGAAATACTTCGCAATACTTGTTTAGGGCTGTATGTGAAAGCTCCGTCCATCACCACTTTTTTAATACTGCCTCCTGATCTCAAAACAGCGTTTTCATATTCCCCGAAGGTGGGAAGGATAACTATCGCTTCAGAGCCATTATCCAGAAAAACATTGCAAAATTGATAGATTAATTCAGTAGAGCCATTACCTACAACCACATTTTCAGGTCCAATTTTTCCAACAAAATTGGCAATGGCCTCCCTCAGTTCAATCGAATTTGAGTCAGGATAGACCGGGATTTGATCGGCATTGGCATTGATCGTCTTGATAACCTTCGGTGATGGCCCAAGGGGATTTACATTTGCACTAAAGTCCAAAATTTCTTTATAATCAAGATTATATTTTCGGGCCATTTCAAAGATATCTCCACCGTGAATTACCGGCCTTATTTCTTTTAGCTCATGTTTAGAAAATTCAGTAAACAAAACTTTTCACCGATTTAAGTTTCAATAATTTTGGCTTTGATTTAGAGGTAATGTGCATCAAGGCATTTATAAAGAGTTGGATGGATATTCCAGCCAGTTACATTAAAAGATAACACATTCGCTTCGGCAAGATTTGTGAAGATTTAATGAGAAAAGTTTTTCTGATGCAAACGTGGGAAACGGAAGAAGGGAATAAAGAACAATATCCCAAAGCTCATTACCGCTGCTGACAGATACCATCCCATCATCCAACCTAAAGATGCTACTACTACAAGCATAATTAACGGGGCAACTCCGTTAGTTATGTTACCGAAGAAATTAACAACACCCGATCCAAGGACCAATTTCTCCTTCGAATATATAGCATGGGGCAGCGTATAGACGCATGTATCTGTCCACCAAATCATTCCAGCCATTAAAGCTGCAATAGCAAAGTATCCGTAACTTAGCGGACCAATTATTGGGAGCAATATAACTCCAATGATGGCGATGGAAGTGCCGATAATTGAAGAAATACCACAACCTATTTTTAGAGCACCAGTTTTGGCAGTAAGTATACCAGTAACGGTGCCGCCAATTGGAGCTGCAATAAAGCCTGCAACCGCCATGTAGAAGGTTAACTCCCCTACCTGCATTGGGCTAAATCCGAGAAAATAGCCATAAGCGGGTAGATGAAACATTAGGGCATAAATGGGCCAAGTGAAGCCTATTATGGCCAGGGAGTTAAGCCATGTTGCCTTCATTTTAAATACGTCAAACCTTTCCTCCTTAACTTTTCTCGGTTTGTTTTTGTTGTGAGATCCACCATCTGCCATCAGCTTTGGTGGCATCTTTGCTAAGAATAACCATATGACAATAAGAACCAAGCTTAGGATGCCGAGGTAGTAGAAGGTTATTCTCCATCCCAAATCTGGAAAGAGAATGCCAGAGAGCAGCCCTCCTATGGCACTGCCGAAAGATTGTGCTCCTATCCAAGCTCCTGTGACTATACCTACTTCCTTGGCGGAAAACCACGCATTACTAATAACGATAAGGGCGGGAAGGTACAGAAGAATTCCAAGACCTTGAATGAACCTTAAGACAAGTATCATTTCGAAAGAAGAGATTGGCATAAAAAATTGAGGCACTACAACAAGAAAGACAGCAGTTGCATAGACTTTTTTGAGACCTAACCTAGCTGTCAGAGGTCCGCCTATTCCTGCACCAACAGTAGTCCCAAAGGCCAGCAGTGTGTATCCTAATGAAGCTGTTTCTAAGGTTACTCCAAACTCGGTTATGAAAGCAGGTATAGCTACTGAATATGAAGTTGTTGGGATGAAACCGGCAAAGGTGGCAAACATGGATACTGCCAGAATAACAAACCTATACCGATATTTGGGAAGGCTGATCATCCTGATTTAACTTAGGATGTAAGGCCATATAAATTAGCCAAGTTTTTATCAGTAACAGTTTATAATCGTGGAGGAAAGACATTGTTGGCTGCTAACGGTGAACATAATATAAGTTTTTATCAAGGTACCTAATTTAACAATGTGGCAACCAAGAAGATGAAGTAATTTTGACTATAACTAGGATTGTTTTCGCATCAGATATACATGGTTCTGAAAGAACTTTTTTAAAGTTCATAAATTCAGGCAAATTTTACAAAGCAAATGTACTCATCCATGGTGGCGATCTTTCAGGAAAAGTAATCATTCCTGTGGTTGAAAAGACCAGCGGAGTATATGAGTGTGATTTCTGGAGCAGGCATTGGGTGTTAAAAACTGAGGAAGAACTAAGGAATCTTGAAAAGTACGTGAGAGATGCAGGTTACTATCCTTACAGAACTGACGTTGAAGGTTTAAAGAAGTTAAAGGAAGATAAAGAGTTCTTGGAAAAGATTTTCTCTGAAATGATAACCGAGAGGGCAAAGTTATGGGTTAGCATAGCTGAACAGCGCTTGAAGAATACTGGGATAAAATGCATCATAAATGCAGGGAATGATGATGATTACGTGATCGACAAGGTGCTACAAGAATCGGATTACATAACTTTCCCTGAGGGTAGAGTTATAAAGGTTGATGAAAAGCATGAAATGATCTCCACAGGATGTACGAATATTACCCCTTGGAAATGTGCTCGGGATATAGAGGAATGGGTGTTGGCTGAAAAGATTGAAGCCATGGTCTCCGAAGTGAAAGATATGAAAAATGCCATCTTCAATTTCCATTGTCCTCCATACAAAACGCTTCTCGATCAGGCACCTGTAGTCCGCAAAAAAGGTGATGAAGTTCAGTTTTGTGGAGGAATTGGACACGCATGCTGCGGTCCAGAATCGATAGGTGCTTTTATAGCGGAGTCAGTTGGAAGCAAAGCCGTTAAAGATGCTATTCTAAAATATCAGCCTTTATTGGGGTTGCATGGACATATACATGAAGTTAAGGCAGTACAAAAACTGCATTATACCACTATGATGAGCCCAGGAAGTCAATATTTAGATGGTGTTCTTAGCTCAGCAATAATTGAGTTGGAAAACAAAATTAAAAATTACTTTTTTGCAACAGGATAAAAATTGTTTTTGGTGCTCCGGCCGGGATTTGAACCCGGGTCGCAGGCTCGAGAGGCCTACATCCATAGTCGCCTTAGCTTTAACCGGACTAGACTACCGGAGCAGTTACATCGTCAGAATTATTTAAGACTAATAAGTTTTATTGGGTAAATGTAAGAGTTGATTTCTCAGTCTTCTTGACGGCTTCAGTGAAGATGTTTAAAGCTTGATCCACCTCTTCTTCACCCACAATGAGAGGAGGTCCAAAGGTTATGATAGTTGCATTCTTCATCCTCAACCTTGAAAACCCGCAGATTAAACCTTTTTTCAGAGACTCGTTAACTATTTTTTGAGCTAAGTTAATGTCAGGTTCCTTTGTTTTTTTATCTCTTACAATCTCAACTCCAAGTAATAGCCCTTTACCTCTAGCCTCTCCTAGAATGCTACTTTTTTCAGTTTCATCTTTTAAGGCTTTTAGAAAATATCTACCTACTTTTTCAGCGTTTTCAACCAGCCCATCCTCAATTATCACTTTAATGTTAGCCAAAGCAACCGCACAGCTAAGAGGATGATTTTCATAGGTAGCAAAATGTTCCCCCGCAGAATAATCCTTTACGCTCTCTGCAATCTTATCTCGGGCCATAATTCCTGCGCAGGGTGCATAAGCAGAGGTGATGCCTTTCCCCAAAGTCATGATGTCCGGAGAAATCCCATAATGTTCACAGCAAAACATCTTACCCGTTCTTCCAAAACCAGTTATAACCTCATCCACAATCAGAGGAAAATTATGCTTGTCGCATATCCGTCTAACTTCAGGGAGGTATTTGTCGGGAGGAACTACTGCTCCTCCAGCGCCAACTATAGGCTCAACAATGACGGCTGCGATGGTTTCTGGATACTCGTATATGGCGGCGTTCTCAATTATGCGAGCACAAGCCAAGTTACATTCAGGGTAACTTTCCCCATAGTCACAACGATAACAGTAGGGTGATGATACATGGATAAAGTTAGGAACAACGGGATCATAAGAGCGTTTAAAAAGTGCTACGCCACTGGAACCCAAAGCGCCCATGGTCCATCCGTGGTAGTCCCCCCAACGGCATATGATCTTTCCCTTGCCAGTGAACCTTCTAACAGTTTTAAAGGCCAACTCCACGGCCTCAGACCCGGTTGAGGTAAAGTAGCTTTTGGCTAATCCTTTTGGAGCAAGGGTGGAAAGTAGTCTAGCAAGCTTTATTTGAGGGATGTTGGAGGCAATGGCGGTAATTGAGCCGAATTCTTCCAGCTGCTCCTTAACTGATTCAAACACTTTCTTATTGCCATAACCTACGTGAATGGCCATGGCTTGACCTAAGAAGTCAAGATACTCCTTACCCTTCACATCATGTATAAGGGTACCTTCGCCATCTTTCACTACAATTGGAAGATGGCTATGATAGTAAATGATGTGCTTAGCATTCCAATCCATCAACGCATTCAAACTTGGAGTGGATAGAATTTTTCCTATCTCTTTTACCTTCACTGCAATTTCACTATTCATTGATAGTTTCATATCTGCCTTAAAAGCTCCGCAACCAGCGCCTATAGGTACGCCTAGCTAGAAACTGAAAAGCTTATTTTGAACAAAGCTCTCTTTTCCCTTTGCGGTAGGTCTAGGTGGGGAGCTAGGGGTTCCCTGAGAATCCGTAAGGATTCGACCTCAAATCCTCTACATGGTGGACTGAAAGCTAAGGTGAGGCATATTCTATCTTACTTAGGTCATTCCTTCAAGCTATGACTGCTCGTCCTTTGGGGTCGGCGTAAAGGTCCATTTCGCTCGTAGGGGCGGAATGAACTTTTAGTCAAATGCACAGGGCTAGGCCCGGGAGGGAGCAACCTAAATTTGAACGTTGGACGCTCAAAGGGGAGCGGGCAGGAGCAAGATGGATAGACTGAGGTAAGGTGTGGATGTCGAGCTTTAGGACCTACCGCATTATGAGAGGACTAACGATTCTCGCATATCCGCTTGTCTCAATCCTATAATTTTGCCGTCATCGCTGACACCAAGTTCGCATATAGCTTCACCCATTCCTTCTTCTAAACGATATTTTAGCGGGGTGGTAATTTCCTCCAGTCTTCCAATAGATACATTAACTAAACGAAGCTTGTGCTCAATATTTCCTGAAAATTTCTCCTTTCCCATGAAGTGCCCATTTTTATGTGGGGTTGAACCCTTCTGAAAATATGTTAATTAAACTTACGACACAACCAAGTAAACATCATGTTTGAATACCCAGTTTCTCAAGCATAAGACAGGATTCACAGATTTCAGATACAGTGGGTTCGCCACAGAATTTGCATTCGTTAAGATTTACTTCAACCGTAGATTTGAGCAGAGGCCTCAACTTCTCAAAGGATCTATAAATAGTGAACTTAGCTCCGGGGTGTTTAACCTCCAGATTGTTTAGAAACTCCCTAATGTCTGTTCTTAGAGCAGAGGGGGCATAGGGACATCGTACGGTTTGAAACTCTATTTTCTTCAGATAAGCATACAATGCAATCTCATTTTCAGGAGTCTCACAGAAAGGTTTCGCTCTCTGAACAAACTTACTATGTGTAAGCTTTGCCACAGGTT
>JBDRNN010000189.1:0-2032 GCA_043811145.1 Candidatus Bathyarchaeota archaeon | reverse complement strand
ACCAGCACGGGTGTATCGCCTGAAATAATTTCCTGAAAGTTAGATTCGTTAAGATGAATTACCTTAGATTGATTTTCACTCATTTTTGTCCCTTCCCTTGAGTTTTAAATCGGGGTATGAAAGGCTGATGTCGTTAAACGTATATGCCCTTATAAACATTGTCAATTAAATTTTAGCCCTAATATGTAACGTTAAAGCCTCTGAACCTGCCTGAATATTCCTCCCAGATAACTTTAACATCCGTCACTCTCGCTCTCGTGGGACCTCTTTGACAATATCGGATAGCATCTTCAACATTTTCCCTCTCTCCCTCAAAAATAGCCTCAACTCTCCCATCTTTCAGGTTTTTAACCCACCCATCTAAACTCAGCCTTTCGGCCTCCTCCGCAGTTTTATATCTGAAGAAGACGCCTTGAACCGTTCCATTTATGAAAACATGAGCTCTAGCCTTCATGATTATACCCTTATATCTTTCGAGATGTAAGTTTTCATTCACCACTTAAAAAATTGATCTCAGCTAAATTTGGATATTTGCATTTCGATAATTAAACAGCGAAAAGTTCTTTGAACCTGGAAAATTAATTGAACGTTCGTTAACGGCTTCCTAACTTAACGAAATTTCCTAAACAAAATAGTTTTCTGAATTAACTTCCTAAATTGTTTCAATTGAAACTTCAGATTAATATCTGAGACCAAGAAAATTTATAAGTTAATCTCGAGTTTATCCCAGTCAGCGGGGTGGGGTAGTGTTGTTAGCAATAAAAAGGTTAAGGAGCCGCTTGACCTAATCGCTGACTTCGCCCAACCAGGCTAACCCGCGGGGCTCATAAAACATTAAAGTTAGAGAGACCCCGAGATCTATGGTTCAAATCCATACCCCGCTACTAAAATATTCTCTTGTTGTAATTGGTTATTGGTAGACTTGGTGATGGCCTTGGGGAGTTCTGAAAAGTGGAAGATTGAGTTAAGTGGACTTTGTGATAGTTGTCAAAATGAAAGGTGCATAAGATGGTTAACTAGCAACCTTGACGGGATCCATGGCACCCTAAATGTGCGTGAATGTGAGTTTTTCGTATACACGTAAGACTCTATCCCTGAAGCCTCATCTATGCTCTCATTTTCTTTCAAGGTTATATCTTGCGATTATTCTTCCGGCCTTGCTTTAAACGACTTTTAAAATAGTAAAACCTGTCTTCTAAGCTTAGAGTTTGTATCCGATCTTTCGCAAGAATTCTTTTCTTTCAGATCTGTCTTTTTCTGCCTCAACTCCTTTAGTTCTAAACCCGTCTATGACGCCAAGGATTCCTCTACCTTGGTCCGTTTCAGCTACTATTACCTCAACTGGATTAGCTGTAGCGCATACGATTGAGCAAACTTCATGAACATTTTTGACGGCGTTTAAAACGTTCATGGGGTAAGCATCCTTTATGAGAATGATGAATGCATGACCTGTCCCTAGTTTGAGGGCATTTTGGGTTGCATTTTTTTTCAATGTTTCATCATTTCCAGCAGCTCTTATAAGGCAGGGACCTGAAGCTTCGCAGAAGGCTACTCCAAACTTTATGGCCGGAGCCGAGCATATCATTGCTTCATAGAGATCTTCTACTGTTTTTATAAAATGTGCCATGCCGATGATTACGTTGCATTCTCCCGGGATTTCTACTTTAACAATTTCAGTTTTCATTGCTTCTCGACCTTATTTTAGAATAGATCTCGCTGTAGTAATTTGCTTTTTCGTGAATAGATTAGCCAATATCTTCTAATTTATTTGTACAAAAGTTTAGCTACTGGTCAACAGAAAAACTATTTCATCCAAAAAACTTATTAGGCGTGTTTTTCAATTTGATTTAGAATTTAAGGTGAATGTTATGACGGAAGCTATTCCAGCTATGATAGGAAATCAACCTGTTTTAATTTTGAAAGAAGGAACCTCAAGGTCAAGAGGTAGAGACGCTCTTAAAGCTAATATTGCAGCAGTAAAAGTGCTTCAAGAGATTATAAAGTCCTCCCTAGGTCCAAAAGGCATGGATAA
>JBDRNN010000188.1:0-9886 GCA_043811145.1 Candidatus Bathyarchaeota archaeon | reverse complement strand
GGCAGATGAGCAGCCATCCCCGCGATTGCAATGAATACATCAGCGCCTGCACTATCGAGATATTTTTCAAGCTGTTTGGGCATTCTGTGAGCCGAGAGAACTTTTGTCTCAAAGATTACACCAAGTTTTTCGAGAATTTTAACCGTTTTTTCAGCAATCGGTCGGTCACTTTCGCTTCCTAAGATTACGGCCACTTGAACTTTCTTCATACAAAACCACTCCTGTTAGACAATTTTTTCTGCATTTAACTTTGAAAGGTAAGGACAGCCTTCACGTGCTCCGACTTTTTCTATGCAACGAGAGGCTACGAAGTTACCAAGTTTTCCACATTCGTATAAATCTTTGTGTTCAGATAAACCATAGAGGAAACCAGCACAAAAAGCATCTCCAGCGCCAGTGCTATCCACTGCCCTCACCTTATAAGGTTTGATTAAATAACTTTCATGTCCATCTGTAACATAACATCCTTTTGCACCTAGCTTTACTGCAACCAAACCAACACCTTCTTTTATCAGAAATTTGGATCCTTTTTCATGATTTTCTTTTGTAAGCAGTTTTACTTCATTTTCGTTTGGAAAAATAACGTAACTTTTCTTCAGTAAAGGCCTTAACGCAGTTAATCCTTTTCGCACATAGATTTCTCCAGGATCGAAACTTATCTTCACATTGCGTGTATTTTCTAAAAGCTTCTTTTGTGCTTCAAATGGTTTTTTCCCAACGAAAGATGTTAAGTGTAGAAATTTAGCTGAGCGAATATAGTCACGGGCTATTTCTTGGAATTCTAGCGAGTCGTTTACGCCTGGATCCACATACAGGGTCCTTTCACCCGTTTTATCCACGTATCCTGTAACAACACCACTTCGGCCCTTATTTGAAATTATCACACCGTTAATGTCAACGTTTTCATTCCTGAAGCTTTGGAGGAGAATTTCACCTTCACGATCGCTGGCAACCTTCCCGATAAAACCAGTTTTCACTTTCAGTCTTGCCAGACCAACAGCTGTATTTGCGGCTGAACCTCCGGGGGATTCTTCTAGATCTAAAATGAAGCTTTCTTCCCCTTTGCCAGCTATCTCTCTACCCGGTAGAGGCGATCGAGGTTTAATGCACCAAAACAAATGATTTCTTGAATCATGGTTACAACTGTCTCAAGAATATTTTGTATTTTCCTAATCTTCCGTTGTAATTTCCTGCAGATATTTTTATAACACCATCAACTTTTTGGACAGCGTCGATAGAAGTTTTCATTGCCTTCTTAACCACGTCGATGGATGTGCCATTTATAACAATCTCGGGAATGCAGGTCACTCCATCGGGCACTTTCGAGTCAGGTATCCTGTTTTTCAACGTCGGACAATAGAAGTGATTGGTAGTTGGCCCTATCTCAGGATACTGGGTCTCAGGTTTCGATCCTGCCGAACATATGTAGAAGGGCACTATTGCACCGTCGATTTTGTTTATGTTTTCAACCGCCCTAATTCCTGCTTCTAAGGCTGATGACTCACTGTCACAAAGGAACCAGACGTTGCCACCCATCACTCCTCGAGAATAGCCTATGTAACGTTCTATAGTGAAATTGCCCATCATTAATGGAACTTTGATTATCTGACGGCCGTTGTATGTTTCTTCCCATTCGTAACCATCTCCACAGTGTCCCACACGTCTCATGGTGTCTATTTTCGTGTCTGCTTCTAAAGCATTAAAGATGGCTGTAGTTGGTGTGACAAGTATTCCTTGACGTATTCGATACGATATTTCTTTGTCGAAATGTTCAACCGACTTGTCTGGATTTTTCTCATCTATCCTTCCCCAGAACTGTACGATCGCGCCTTTACGACCATCCGGCGTTTCATCGTCGTTCAGCCATTTGTCAATACCCCCTTCTGTTCGGTTGATAACTACAGAAGGTAGACCTGTTGAGCTTTGCACAGCTTTGGATAACATATTTTGATCTGCAGTTACTATAAGACGCGTGACCAATCCTTCGAAGGCTTCTGCATAAGTATCTTCAATTTCAATCATACCATTACTCACCCAAGTTTCCCTATCGCTTCGCCTCTAACCGTCTTTCGAAAGAGACTACTCTCTTTAACTAACTTTTCTCTATTATTATCCTTAATAATTTCAACATGAGGGAGCTCCTCAGGATATAGCTCAAATATTCGTTGGCGTAGCTCAACGTTAGCACAATAATCTTTCAATGCAGATCTACTCCATTCCTCAACCAACTTTACTGTATAGGGTTTACCAAACCTATTGAAACAGTCCGCTATAATTGAGACGGGAATTGTGTTCCCAGAGATTACAGCAATCTCTGCTTCTTTAACAGCATATTCATTTCCATTGAAAGAAACAGTTAGCCCCTCATTTTCTCGGACAAGTTGATACGGTGCAACATCTGTTATGCTGTCCCCAACATACATAATGTCAGCGAGGTTGCAGTCAAGTTTCTTAACGATATCTCTTACTGCATTTGCCTTCTCGAAGCCACCTACCGGGTTAACTTCTTTCAACATTACACCTAATTCCATCTTAGGCATTTCATTCCAGAAAATTGTATCAAGCCGGTTAATGTTCGCCTGGTCTCTGGAAGAAAAGTCATTAACAGATCTAGCACTAGAAGGTATCTCAATCATGGACATCGTAACTATTTCGTCCTTGAACGCACTTATTTGTGCAATTTCATCTTCACTCAGATTATATTGGTTGAGGTTTAATTGGGTACAATAGACATTCTCGTAGGGGAACCCTGTTTGGTCACAGAGAGAAGACAGGTATTGTTCGTAGCTTGTGCTTATGATGTATGAGGGCATTGCTCCCTTAACGAATTGAAGCAGATCACGTGCACCAGGGACAAGCAAAATATGCATCAGGGAGTATTGCTTTATTCCTTGGTCTGTTGCCCCATAAGCTTTAAGGAAGGGCAGTATCAGTTTCAGAGTATCTCCTGGCTTGTATCCCGGTTTTTTGATTATGTCCGCAAGAACATCGTCATATTTGCTTATCATAGCGAATAGGCTAGACCCATTAGGGATGAAACGTTCGGTTAACTCAAATGCGTTGTCATTTTTGGATATGGGCCCTTCACAGTCAGATGCAAACACCTTTTTGTTTTTCTCAGGCATTATTAAAACCGTTAAACTAAATTTCTCAACTTTTTCATATGGTCTATGCTCTTGTTTATCGCGTCTTCGCTACCTATGTCCCACCTGTTCCAAAGTGGACCATCGATATGTCGTATACCATCTAAAGACACTTCTCTTGCTTCGTGTATGGTGTCTCCTATTCCAACCACACAGACTGCTCTAGATTTGAGTGCGTAGGTCTGTCCGTCTTCTCGTAATTCCATTGACCCAGGATATACTCGAATTTTGTCGCCATACTTTTCAGCGAGCTTATGTACTTCGCTGAGATTCACTGGAGGATTACTTGAAAATTGGCTTCTGTAGGACCCATAAGTAAGAGGCAAAGCATAAGTAACAACAGTAGCTTGCGGTTCAAGTTCGACTTTTCCAAGATTTCCTTCAATCATTTTGTAACATGTATCAACAAAATCATCGCGGAGGATGGGCATCAGATTAATTATTTCAGGGTCACCAGGTCTACTGTTGATTTCCAAAAGCTTAGGTCCATCTTTCGAATGCATGAAGGCTGCATAGAAAGGCATGCCACGTAAACCCGAATCATCGCTTTCCTTCCTTAATAGGTTGAATAATTTGTTCACAATCTCGATCTCTTTATCCTTGTCATCACGAGTGATAAAGGGCAGATGGTCGACTCGGTCTTTATACGAACCGGTTCCGCCGGTATTTGGTCCTTTATCACCATCAAACGCTCGCTTATGGTCACGAGTCTCAGGTAGCGGTGCGAGGGTCTTTCCATCGCACCATGCTTGAAAACTTGACTCTTCTCCCTCAACTTTCTCTTCTATTATGACACGTTCTTTTGATTCTCCGCCGTAGGTGGAATTAAAATGGTCTATTGCCTGTTCAATTGTGAAGAAGTGTTCTCCTCCGACTCCGACACCTTTACCGAAGCCAGGTCGATCAGGCTTTATTACAACCCTATCGATTCCACCTAACTCTTCAATCCATACCCTAACGCTTTTTGATACCTCTTCACCACTTTTATGATTCACTGGGTCGAAGATTTTGTAACGAGGATTAGCCTCGGGCATAACCGCTTGTAATAGAAGTCGTTGCTCAATTTTGCTTCTTTCAAGTGCGAATTTTTTTGTGACGCAGATTAGGGGTATATTTGTTTTCTCTTCCACGATATCTCTGACTCCGTCAATTATAGGAGTCTCAGAACCAACTATGCCAAAGTCTATTTCATGCCTATATTTCTCTACAAACTCGCAAATTTTTTCTGCATTAAGATTGGGTATGACTACATGCTGTTTGGCTTTTTTTACGTTGAATGGATTTCTCTGTTTGTCGGCAATGTAGATTTCTGGAGCATATTTTTCGCTTCGTGCTAAGCTATCAACTATTGAGGCTCCTCTGGAGCCGTATGAAACGACTAGAACGCCTACCCTTTCCATTTTTGGTTCCTCTCCTTCCTTTGTTAAATGAAGAATCTGGAATATGTTAAAAAAGAAACAACAATCATGTAACGTGGTTTAATTCGATGTATCTAGATTTTACAGATGCTGCATTTTTTTCCTTCATTTTGTCGGCAAGTTGTTGTGCTCTAGGTGTAGGATAAACACCGGTTAAGCACGCAAAACACAAATCTTCTTCTCTCAACCCAATTGCATCAATCAACCCATCGAGGGTTTGATAGCCCAATGTTTCAGCACCCAGTAACCTACAAATGTTTTCAGGGTGGTTACCGTAGGCTGCGATGAGCTCTTTGTGTGTAGATATGTCAATACCATAAAAACAGGGGGAAAGTATAGGTGGACAGGTAATTCGAACGTGAACTTCTCGAGCTCCAGCCTTTTTAACCATATTTACAATGCTTTTAAGAGTCGTACCTCTAACGATGCTATCATCTACAAGCAATACTCGTTGTCCGTTAAGTACTGCTATGAGAGGGTTCACCTTGGCTTTCACGGCATTTTCTCTCCGACCTTGCTCGGGCATAATGAAAGTTCGATGCACATACCTATTCTTTATCAAACCTTCAGCCACAGGAATTCCTGTAACACGAGAAATTCCCTCAGCAGCTGGACGCGCTGTGTCGGGTACAGGCACAATTACGTCTGCATCATCACCGTATGTCTTTCCGAGGTTCCTTCCAAGATTAAGCCTGACTTCATAGACGGATCTTCCTTCAATCACAGAATCAGGTCTACTGAAGTAAACATATTCAAACATACAATGAGCTCTACGCTTACAGGGAGCAAACTGTTTTCTCTCGATTGATGATTCAGAAACCAAAAAAGCTTCTCCAGGAGCCAAGTCTCTTTTTACCTTTCCACCACACATATCTATCGCAACACTTTCGGAGGCACAAATGAATGATCCGTCATCCAATCCATAACATAAAGGTCTAAATCCAAGAGGGTCTCTAAAGACAAGAAGTTCTCCTCTTCCCGTAAGACAGGCGATCGAGTATGCTCCCTCAGCTTTGGAGGATAAGCTTGTCAAGGCCTCAAAGGGATCATCAGTTTTCTTTAATTCTTCAGCCAAAATGTGAAGCAGAACTTCGGCGTCACATTTTAAGGCAGATGGAACTTTTCCATTTCTAGAGATAGCCTCACTAAGTTCAGCATAGTTCACTATAGTGCCGTTATGAGCTAATGCCAACCCATTCCTTGGATTCTCCAGGTAGATAGGGTGAGCATTTTCAAGACATGAAAATCCCGCAGTGGAATACCTAACATGACCTATCCCCATTTTTCCTTTTAGATTTTCGATATCCGCACGACCAAAACCTTCCCCAGCTAGGCCATTAACCTTCACAATCACGATGTTACCATCATCTCTTGAAACCGCGATTCCAGCCGATTCTTGCCCTCTGTGTTGCAGAGCCATTAACCCAAAGAGTATTTTTTCCGCAACATTACCCCTTCCATCCAGAGTAGCGATTATTCCGCAGGCTTCTCTTTTACCCGGTTCCATCATTCAGATTACACCCATAGCTTTCGGGATTGTCATTTCCCAGATTTTCTTCATCTCACCCAGCGAAGAATCAACAATTTTTTCCCCATTGTTGTTCAGGGTAAACCGATCGGACGCTACTACGTCACCTATGATCCTGATAGAGGTGTTTTTCACACTAGTTTTCAATAGTTTCTTGGCATACATAGGAGGAGAGGTAACAATAAATCTGGCTTGACTTTCAGAGAACATGAGACTATCAATCCGGTTAATACCTTCAGCGGGAATTCTGCTAAGTTCAACATTTGCCCCCAACTTGCCCTTAATAGCCATAATTGCCAAGGCAACCGCAATGCCGCCCTTTGAGCAATCATGTGCAGAAGTTATAAGACCCCCTCTAATCCCTTTCATCACCACATCCATAGAGGCCTTCTCCATTTCGACATAGGATCGAGGAGGCTTTCCACCCGTAAGCTTATGGATTTCATGGAAATATTCCGAGCCACCTAACTCGGGGTAAGTTTTCCCGATTGCAAGGATTTTATCACCGGGATTCTTGAAAGCCATACTAGTTATCCACTTTATATTATCTATTAATCCCAGCATCACAATCGCTGTTGAAGGCTTTACAGCAACATGAGTTCTATCGTCCTCATTGTAGAAACTTACGTTCCCACCTACACAGGGTATTCCTAACCCTTTGCTCATGTAAGCTAAGCCCTCGATTCCCCGTTTGAACTGCCAGAAGACTTCTGGCTTCTCAGGATTGCCAAAGTTGCAACAGTCAGTGTATGCTATGGGTTCAGCTCCAACCGCCACGACGTTTCGAGCAGCTTCAGCCATGGAACCAGCATGCCCATTGAAGGGATCAAGGTATGAATGCCGACTGTTACTATCCGTTTTTAGCGCTATAGCCTTCTCTAGGTTAAGCAGTTTGAGAACGGCTGCGTCTCCATCGCCTGGCTTTAAAACAGTTCTTACGCCAACCTCATGATCATATTGACGGTAAACCCATTCTTTGCTTGCTATGTTTGGTGTTGAAAGGAGTTTAAGGAAAGTTTTAGAGAGGTTTTCAGGGGTTTTGGGTAACGGAGCTCGAAGTAGCTTGTCTAAATTTTTAGGTTTCCTTGATTTTCTCAGGATTACTGGGGCGTCTGTAAGCAGAGCAGAAGGTATTTTAGCCACAATTTTGCCGTTAAGCTTTGCCACAAGTTCTTTGGTATTCGTAACTTTTCCGATAATAGCGTGAGGAATTTCATATTTCCTCAAAATTTCAAGAACGTCATCCAAATGCTCAGGAGGAATCGCAAACAACATCCTCTCCTGAGACTCAGAGAGCATAAGTTCAAAAGGAGTCATTCCTTCCTCCCTAACAGGCAGAGCGTCAAGCATTATCTCAAGGCCAGCCCCACCTTTTGATGACATTTCTGAGGCGGCACATGTCAAACCGCCCCCACCTAAATCTTTAAGACCGTGGACAAAACCGGTCTTAAGGATCTCCAACACACCCTCAATCAAAAGCTTCTTGGTGAACGGATCTCCAACTTGAACTGCAGGCCTGTCCTCTTCAGACTTCTCAGTCAAGTTCTTTGAGGCAAATGTAACTCCGTGTATTCCATCCCTCCCCGTAGCGCCTCCTGCCAGAACGAGAATATCACCCGGATGCCTCAGTTCAGCTAAGATAATGTCTTCTCTTTTTGCTATCCCAAAGCAAGCAACATTCACTATGCAATTAGTCTCAAAGCTTTCATCAAACTCAACTTCGCCTGAAACCGTAGGAACGCCAATACAATTCCCATATCCACCGATACCTTTAACTACATACTGAAACAGCCACCTGCTTTGTCCGCTTTTCAAAGAACCAAAACGCAAGGGATCCGAAAGAGCAACGGGTCTAGCGCCAACACAGAAGATGTCCCTCACTATTCCTCCAATTCCAGTTGCTGCACCATTATAAGGTTCAAGGGCTGAGGGATGGTTGTGGCTTTCTATTTTGAAGGCCACAACATATCCATCTCCAATATCAACTATCCCAGAATCATAACCAGGGCCTACAAGAACTCGTGAGCTTTTTGTAGGTAAAAGTTTCAACAGGGGCCGGCTGCTTTTGTAGGAGCAGTGCTCTGAATGCATTATGTCGAACATTCCCCATTCGACGCCATTAGGTTCTCTGCCAAGCATCTTCCTAATTTGCTTCATTTCTGGACCTGTAAGATCTACCTTGACTCCTGCTACTTGTGGCAATTTAAGCTGCTCCTCGTTTCTTCAGAAACTGGATCATAGAAGCAAAAAAATTAAGCCCACCATCACTTTTGAAAGGGCTCAATATTTTTTCTGAAGCCCTCTCAGGGTGGGGCATTAAACCAAGAACATTTCCTTCAAGATTGCAAATTCCTGCTATATTCTCAACTGACCCGTTTGGATTAGCGTCTTTCGAAACTGCTCCTTTCTCATCAGAATACCTGAAGACTACCTGCTTGTTGGCAAACATTTCCCTCAAATTTTTTTCGCTATCATAGTATCGGCCTTCCTGATGGGCGATAGGTATACGCAGAAGCTTTTCCGTATCAGCCAGTTGAGTAAAAGCCGTTCTGTTCGTATCACACTTTAAGGTTACCCATTTACAGACAAATGTTAGACATTCATTTGGGAGAAGTGCTCCCGGCAAGAGTCCTGCCTCGATAAGTACCTGAAATCCATTGCAAATTCCAAGAATAGGTTTACCATCTTTTGCCATGTCTCGAATCTCTTTCATGGCGGGACTGTGGGCGGCAATGACCCCTGCTCGCAAATGATCACCATAAGAAAATCCTCCAGGAAGAATTGCTGTATCGTATTTTGAGCCTTTGAAAAATCTATGCCAAACTAGATCAGTTGAAACTTTAAAGATGTCCCTAAGAACATGTATTGTGTCAAGATCACAGTTAGACCCAGGAAACTGGATTACTGCTATTCTCACTTTTTCAAGTCCTTTAACTCAATTTTGCATGTGTGAACAACGGGGTTGTATATTCTTAATGAGTTGCACATGTCAAAAACTGTCTTTTTGGCTTGTTCCTTAGTCTTAGCATCAACGAGGACTCGAAGATGTTTTCCGGTTCTAACGGACTTCACCATCGTGTAGCCGCCCTTGTTCATAAGGTCTCTAGATATAGTTTCCCCTTCAGGATCTCGAGCTGCAGGTTTATTCTCGATAACAACATCAACGGTATAAGTATTCACTTTAATTCCAGCCCGATGATACGCTTGTAACTATCGAGATACGTTTTCTCTACAACCTCTAGTGAAAGTCCCTCTCTATAGGAGTCTTTATCCACATTTTTACCAGTAGCCATATCCCAGAGTCTCATGGAGTCAATATTCAGCTCATCACCGAGTCTGATTTTTCCCCTCGTATCTCTACCGAATTCTATTTTAAAATCAACTAGGAGCAATTTTCGTTTAGCCATAAAACGTTTGAGAATATTGTTGACTTTCAGAGTTAATTTTCGAATATCATTTACTTCATTTCTCTTTGCTAAGCCCAACGCAACCATATGGTCTTCAACCAACAGAGGGTCATGAAGAGCATCATCTTTGAGGTAAAACTCTATCAGGGGAATTTTCAGTTTATCACCTTTTTTGAACATGGGGAGGCTTTTAACTAAATGCCCTGCAGCTATGTTTCGACATACAACTTCAACTGGAATCATGTTTAATTTGTGAACCAACATAAGCGTAGGCTCAACTAATTTAGTAAAGTGGGTTGGAACATTATTCTTCTCTAAAAGCTGAAAGATCTTAGCTGAAACCGTAGCGTTAACAGCACCTTTTTTCGAAATTGTGTCATGTTTTTCCCC
>JBDRNN010000187.1:0-2885 GCA_043811145.1 Candidatus Bathyarchaeota archaeon | reverse complement strand
GAGTGGTTTTGCGGAAGATAAAAAACGTACCGGCTGGAGATTGGGACAGAAAAGACTTGACAGAATTGATACATCCAACTTCTGTACAGGTTTATGGCACAATTTGTACTGGTTGGGCGGTTAATTCTGTCCCACACCCGCCAAAACAGCAAGGTTTATAAATGAATAAATAAAAACCAATAATTGTTAATTAAATTTCAATATATATCAATTAAAACGCATTGATCGAAAGAATTATTTGTAGCTCTTTTGCAGGCTTGAGGTCTAATTGGGGTGATTTAATGGAAAAAAGCGCCAAATCAAATGTCACAACGGTTTCCATACCGACTGTGCTAGCAGAAAAGATCAAAAAGAAATGTGAGGGAACTGGATTCAACTCTGTTTCAAGCTATGTAACTTATGTGTTGAGACAGGTTTTGTCATCATACCCGGGTTCCGGCGAAAGGAATGAGGCATTTAGCGAAAGGGACAGAGAGGAAATTAAAGAGCGACTTAGAAGATTAGGATATCTAAACTAAGAGAGGATAATTAAAATGACAAAGGTGTTTTTATTTGGAATTGACGGATCGGCCCCTAACCTAATCTTCAATGAGTGGATCAACGACCTGCCCAACATAAGGAGATTGATGAAGACGGGCGCGTATGCAAAAATGAATTCTACCATTCCTCCAGTTACGATAATTGCTTGGTCCGCAATCGCATCCGGGAAGGATGCGAGTCAGATTGGCGCATTTAGTTATACAATTAGAGATCCGGAAACTAACAAAAGCAAGATTGTAAGCAGCAAGCAAATTAAGACAGATATGATTTGGGATATTCTCAGTAAGCAAAACAAGAGAACGGTCTCTCTTAATGTTCCATTGACTTACCCAGTTAAACCAATTAACGGTGTGATGGTTAGTGGATTTCTCACACCAGGCATTGATTCGAACTGTGCATACCCCGAAGATATTAAAGAGAAGATAAAATTACTTGGAAACTATGAAACTTTCTTTGACATATCTGGAATGGCAGGCTACAAAAGCATGGATTTAGACGTCCTTCTTAAGAGAACGTATGAAATGACCAACATGCAGATAGCGCTGTTAAAAGATTTAATAGTAAATGAGGAGTGGGATTTTTTCATGCAGGTCATTATAGGGAGCGATAGATTACAGCACATGCTTTGGAGGCATTTTGATAAAACACACAGAAGATTTATTGCAAACTCCGAATACAAGAACTCGCTCAAAGACTATTATATTTTTCTCGATGGGAAGCTTGGTGAGATCTTAGAAATCATACATGAAAAGCTTGGTGATGATGTCGTCGTAATAGTAGCTTCCGATCATGGAATGGTAAAACAAGAGGGCAAGATAAATATCAACAATTGGATGATGGAGAAGGGCTATCTTATTCTTAAAGAAGAATTCAAGAAAGAAACAGATAGCGGAAAAACTCGGATGAAGTTTGAGGGGATTGACTTAGACAGAACTGCAGCCTATGCAACCGGCGCGTACCATGCAAGGATATTTATTAACAAGGCAGTGGTTGGCGAGGATTACGAAGGCTTTAGGAGAAAACTTATTGAGGAGCTGAAGGCCATTCCTGACGACAAAGGTCAACCATTAAAGACAGAGGTTTTCAAAGCGGAAGAAACTTACGCATATCCAGAACATCCTGAGTGCCCTGATTTGACTGTATATTTTGATGAATTGCGATGGGCAGCCAATCCAGATTTTGGCATGTTTGGACTTTACTCTTGGGAAAGCGCATTTGGTGCGGACAATGCAGGCCATTCCATGCAGGGTTGTTTTATCATTTCAGGCAAAGGTATAAAGGCCAAAGGCGATCTGGGGGAAGTAGAGATATACCAACTTGCCCCAACAATACTTCAATTGGTTGGTGTTCCTGTTCCTAAGGATATAAAACATAAGCCTATTGCGATCAATTAAATTAACTAAGAGGTGGAAAGAGTGAAGTATTATGAAGCTGGACTAATTGACACAAAAGATGGCATACAATGTAAGGTATATGCTAATTCTCATCCCAAAGGGCTAATAATTGTCAAACCAAAATACATTCCAATTGACCTTATAGAGTTCAAGGGATTGAAAAGAAGATTTCTATTTGGTAAATGTATGACGCGGTTTAACTTGTTTAACAAAAAAGAGATTGTTGACTACAATCTTGCCAAACTTAAAGCTAAGTTTCCACAGTACATCTACAACTGTGAAAAACATAAAAATTGGTTTTTGGTCGTACCAGAGGCGGATGTTAAAAAGTTTTACGATACACAGGAAGGTCTAAAGGAGCTTCTCAGAGTGCCGGAGGGCGACATGGATGATTATTTGAAGGCAACTAAAGCCTTAATCGATCTGCTGGTTAAAAGTGGCGTTGGTGTGGAAAATTTCGGGATTAGCCACTCTACTCTGCTTGGAAATTATACGCCCGGTAAATCAGACATTGACATCCTTGTTTTTGGCAAAAAGAATGGATGGAAGGTAATAAAGTTTCTCGAGGGTGCTGATCACCCCGACTTAAAATGGAAGACTGCGGAAGGTTGGGCTAAATACTATAAAGATAGAATTGTTTCCACAACATTTAGTGAAGCGGAGTATGTATTCAACATGCTAAGGAAAAGGGATGATGGCTTGTTTAGAGGAAATGTATTTTCAATCTTTTGCATAGAGCTGGAAGATGAATTCTGGTATGATTGGAAAGCAAATCATGAGCCTCTTGGCACAGTAACTGTGCGCGGCAATGTTACTAATGAGTATAATTCCATCGTTCGTCCGGGATATTATGAAGTTACTGACACAAAAGTCCTGGAAGGCTATGAAGACGTACCCATAACGCGAGTAGTGACTTGGTCGAGGCCGTTTTCACTTCAAGCAAGAAAGGGA
>JBDRNN010000186.1:0-3620 GCA_043811145.1 Candidatus Bathyarchaeota archaeon | reverse complement strand
TCCCATATGTTTTTGCAAAATCAGGATTTATTATAGGACTTTGTTGGTTAATTTTTTTAGATGCAATACTTATTTTAGTTAATCTTTACATCGGAGAAGTCACACTAAGAACAAAAGGTACACACCAACTTCAAGGTTATGCTAAAAAATATCTCGGGCTGAAGGGTAGCAAAATAATGTTTCTCTCTAACTTATGCCATATTTAGTGATGAATGTTTTGTGTGTATTTTCACTAATTTTTCATTAAAAGTCAGTTGTAGAACTTTTTTCATCCTATCATATGTGACTGCATCTATCGAATTTTGCTGGAACATGTCGTCAAGGCGTTTTAATTCGGTATTATAAAGGTCCTCCACTCTCAGATTATCTTTCATATAGCGAAACGTCTTATGACCAAGGTTTCCTTTTATCACTTGATGCCTAAGCTCTTTTAGTTCCCTCTCATATTCATTTACTTGTTTCATTCCTGACAAGTAGTAAAAAGCAACAACTGAAACAGTAGTAAGTGCTGCCATAGGAGAAATTACAGCAAGTAACAGCGTAGGGTCCATAATATAAGAGATTGAAATACCTTAATTAATTCTTATGAATTCTATTTATGGATTCACCATAAGCCAAAAACTTTAGAGTTTAAGCCTCAAAACCTACAATTAATAACTAAATGACCCTACATTCAAGAGGTATTTATTTGTCTTCTTTTTCAGAAAAATTCGTATTTACAATGAAACTGTTGAACTAGTGAGCCTTGTCTTTTTTAAGAGCTCTCAGTCGCCAAGCATCAGGATTACTATATTTCACTTTAGGATAATCCTGATCTAACATAGCTTTCAGATAAGCTTCAAATTCTTCTCTTGAACGTTTTTTCTCGGGCATCTAAACACTATATACTCAGAAGTCAGTTAGAAGATATACTGCTTATTTCAATCAATGACACATATCCGAAAAAGAAAGCCAAAGGTTATTTTCAAATTCATTTCTTAACTATGTTCCAGTAATTCATAAGCTATTTCAAAAATAAACTGGAATTGTATAATAACCGTGCTAGAACGATGATATTTAGTAACAATAGAGCCTTGAGTCCAGTTATCTCAGGCATTATTCTAATTGCTGTTACAGTAGCTGTAGCTATAGCGGCAACAACTTGGTTAGGCTCAATGACTTTCTCTTTTATGGCAACAGAAGAAATTCACTTAGCTACCTGTCAATGGGCAGAAGATGCTTCATACGCTGATTTAGCAGTCAAGAATTCTGGAACAAGCATGGTGACATTACAATCAGCTCAAGTAAGTAATACAGACGCTTCTTCTATTTCCTTCGTTTCAGGAGACTCTACACTTAGTGCAGGAGAAGAAGCCATAATGAGAGTCTATTTTGATTATTCATCTAAAACTAAATACCAGTTCTCAGTCTCCACTTCCAAGGGACAAAAGTTCTTCTATATATCTACCTCACCACTTGACAGTTCAATAACATTTAAGATGGAATGGGGAACAGCAATCGTCAATGATGCTTTCAGTCAAGTAAATCTACAGAACAATTATGTTAGTCCAGTTATTGTTTGCACTCCAAAATACACTTCTGGAGTGCCAAGAAGCATTCGAATCTCAGATGTAACTAGCCAAAGTTTCAAGGTTAGAGTCCAAAACCCTTCTGCAACTTCCTGTCCCAATACTGAAATCAGTTATTTAGTTGTTGAAGAAGGAGTTTGGACTACACCTATCAAATTAGAAGCTGTAAAATATTCTACAAATACTGTTGGAAGAAAAAGTAATTGGAATTATGATATCAGAGATTATCAGCAAACTTACTCAGGTAACCTAATAGTTTTACATCAAGTCATGAGTTATAGTGACCCTTCATGGATAACAACCTATGTTTCAAGAAGAACCACTACATCAAGTCCGCCAAACTCGGGTGATAGTGGTTTTAGGATAGCTTTGAATGGAGCAGAAGCAACTTCATTGCATACCGATGAAACTATAAGTTACATTATTTTTGAACAGGGAATTGGTGACATTTCTGGAATTAAGTATGATGTCCAGAGAACTGGTGACTCGGTTAGTGGTTATTCAAATTCGCCACCATTTAACACAGCGTTTTCTCAGAGTTTTGATACAGTTCCAACTGTGGTTCTTGCAAGTCATCAAGAAGCTGATGGTGGAGATGGCGGATGGGTAGTTGTTCACACTGTTACTCAGACTCAATCAGGGTTGATGATGGATGAAGACCAAGTAGGAGATAGTGAAAGGTCTCACACTTCAGAAACTTGTGGTTTCTTTGCTTTTCAATCAGAAGGCATTTACCCGTAGATGTATTGGACACAAACAATTTCTGATTTCTACTTTCTCCAAGAATTGGATAGCTAAACGGACATATAAAGACTGACAGAGGCTTTTTCTATGAAATGATTGAATTTGGTATTGTAATTGTGAACTGGGCACCTTTGCCGTGTTCGCCTGTTTCTTGGATGTTCCAGCCGTAAACGTTGCACATTTTCTTTATCATATAGAGTCCTAAGCCTGTATTTTTGCCGTAGCCTTCCTTGAATACCAGCTCTTTTTCAGCTTCTGGTATGCCTATGCCGTCGTCTTCATAGATAAGTTTCAAACCATCTTCGCTGATTTTATGGTAGATTCCGATTCTACTGACCTTTTCGCCATGCCTCAACGAGTTGTCCAATAGATTATAGAACAGAGTATCCAACAACGAGTCAGCCAACACCTTTACACCACCACAATCATTCACAACTTCTATTTCACTCAAACCTGAAAGAAGCAAAGTTGCTCTCTCAAAACTTTTTTCCACATCAACATATGACCGTTCTTCTACACCCAACTGCTCGTAAGTTCTCGCAAAATCAAAGATTTTCTCAATCTGGTCAACCGCAAACTCGGTTTCATTCAGATACTTCACAACTTCATTATCTTTAGGCAACGCTTGTTTCGCCAAGTAAATGTTCCCAGTAACCGCAGACAACTTGTTACGAACATCATGACGAGTCAACCTGCCAACAACACCCAACTTCTCATTAGCCAACGTCAACTCATCAAAAGTATCATATAAATCGCTCTCGGCTTTCTTTTGTTCTGTGATATCTCGGAAAATCCCTTGAATCAGCTTTTTACCTCCTAATTCAAAGATATTGGCTTTGATTGCAACATCTCTAATTTCTCCAGTTTTAGTAATGACCTGCGTTTCCAGAACCTGCCCTTCTTTTTCTTCGATATGTTTCTCGAAAGTCCTGCTAAATTCTCCCCAGATTTCTTCTGGAGGATGAAGAATCCGCTGATGCATACCAACTATTTCAGATTTGTTACTGCCAACTAATTTTGTGGCTGCACGATTACAATCAATTAACAAGCCTGTTTCAGTATCAGCCACAAAGATAGCGTCCATTGCTTCCTCAAACTGTTTACGGTACTTCAGCTCAGATTCCTTGAGCTGTTCATCTAGCTGTTTGCGTTCAGTCCTGTCTCTTGTCGCAAAAACAAAGCCGTTAGGGTTGCCTGCCGAATCTTTAATTACATTTCCCGATATTTCGGCTGAGAATGTCTCTCCACTTTTCTTTAAAGCAATAATCTCTACATTCGTAAGTTTTGCGTTATCAACAATTTCTTTCA
>JBDRNN010000185.1:0-5853 GCA_043811145.1 Candidatus Bathyarchaeota archaeon | reverse complement strand
ATCTACCGAAAAAACTGCCGCTTGCAGGAAAGTTCTTGAAAGAAATGTAGTGAAGATCGGTTTACCCATAACCTATCTTTTTATTCACCTTTATAAAAAGTATACGGATTAGGTACGCTACACCATAGCTTAGACTAAAATTAGCTGAGTGGTACTTTTGTTATAATTTTTGGTTATTGTTTTCCTTTGATATATAGGTAAATTTTATGCTGCCCCATCTTTTCAACTCGTATAGGCTTCCAACCTACCACTTCATAATCGTGAGTAACCACCCTTACTCCTTCTTTAAGTTCCTTCTCCAGTTTTGATCTAATTCTCTCAGTTGCTGAAGTTGTAAGAAACAATGTAACTACATCCGCCTCATTTACGGATTCCCGAACTATGTCTCCATGGAGTATGGAAACTTTATCCTCAAGGTCCTGTTTGCTTATTTCCTCTCTTGAATTCTTAACTAGGTCATCTCTGATCTCCACCCCCACAGCTTTCTTAGCTTTAAACTGTGTGACAGCGGTAATTACAATTCTCCCATCGCCTGATCCTAAATCATATAGTACATCTTTCTCTTGAATTTCCGCTGTCTCTAACAGTCTTTTAACTACATCTGGAGGAGATGAAATAAATGGAACATAGGTCATTTTTTAACAGCTTCAAATTGGAGTAGAGTATGAACTAGCTATTTAATATAAAGTCTTCAATGTATGTTGCCGTTTAGATATGCACAGTGAAGGAAATAATAATAAGCAAGTGTTCATTTTCTATGGTGTATGAGTACCAGAATACGCGAAATTGTCACTTCATACTATTGTCAGTTGGCTTTGCTGTTGTGCCAACAAGCTAGGACCCTATTAACTGACAAGGCGTCTTGTTCTGAAGCTGGTGAGGTTTGTGATTTTATATCCACCTTATGCAACGAAAACAATTGCGATGACTGTATAAAAGAGTCAGGTTTATGTTCTAAAGTTGCCTCATGTTGTTTCGAGGACGGTAACATGGATGAGACAAATAATATTTGCACATTAGCAAGAAAGTTATGTCCTAAAAGTTTCACGATACAGGCGAGTTGATAAGTCTTGCCCGCTTGGACTGAAATTCATGTTTTAGAGAAAACAGATTTAGTGGATCCTATTCTAATCCAAGGGCTCCCAGGATTAGGTTTTGTAGGAAAATTAGCAGTTGATTATCTAATTGAAGAGTTGAAACCAAAACTTTTCGCTGAACTATACTCAGCCCACCTTAGCATGCCGGATGGAAGTCTTGGAATACAAATAAATAAAAATGGAACTTTTATCTTGCCGAAATTTGAGTTCTACGCTTACATGGAATCGAAACCTAATTTTATTCTGCTAACAGGTAATACGTAGCCTTCCTCCATAGGTCAGTATGATGTCGCTGGTAGCGTACTTGACTTTGTTCAAAAACATTTTTGCAATCAAGTTATTGCAATAGGTGGATTCCAAACACTGATTGATAAAGACGTCGGTAAGGTATATGGAATTTTCAACGATCAAAAATTTTCTGAAAACATCAATAAGCTTGGGGCGATTGCTGTTAAGAGCGGTACAGTAACCGGAGCTTGCGGTATTATCCTAGGCTTAGGTCAACAAAGGAAAATGAGCTGCACTGGGCTTCTTGGAGCTACACGGGGAGATTATCCCGATCTGCCCGCAGCCAGAGGGGTAGTTCAGATCCTCTCGAAAATCCTCGGAGTCAATATAAGTTTGGAAAAACTGGACACAGAAATAGATAAAATGAAGGCAAAAATTAAAAAACTTCATAGACTTCAGTTTGAGCCTAGTCAGTATACTAAAAAAGAGACGGAGAAGGCTACCTTCTACGTTTAAGGGTATATCAAACTAAGACTTTCGGTAATTAAATCACATATAAAATGCGAAGGTGAAAAAATTGCAACAGCTTCAAGGCAATTCTGAGTATCCAAAGTCAAAACGTAAGCTTGCGGTCGGTATCGGAGTTGCAGTTCTTATCCTGATTGTTGTTGCATCCGTCTCTTACTGGCAATTTATCGTAATGTCATGAATCAGCAAAAAGCAGAGTTACTCTGAATCTTTTAAGCCGATGATAAAAAAACCCAACAGTACTTTGTATGGAAAAGTTAAATAACATTATAAGCAATTTTCAAGTTACTTTAGTGGGAAATCATGTCTGAAGACTTTAGGCATATTGTTCGTATCTGCGGTACCGATGTTAATGGTTCCAAAAAACTGGCCTACGGGTTCTCAAAAATCAAAGGCCTAGGTCTGAATTTTTCCAGTGCAATTATAAACATCGCTAATTTAGATAGAAATATGAAAATCGGCATGCTTAAAGCTGAAGACGTTAAAAAAATCGAAGATATAATAATCGCCCCAGAAAAATATGGGGTGCCTGATTTTATTTATAACCGAAGAAAAACATTGGAGTCAGGTTTAAATAAGCACCTTTCTGGTTCTGAGCTTGCTTTCCAAACTAAACTGGACATAGATTTTTTGAAAGCACTAAGATGTTGGAGAGGCATTCGCCATAGCTTAGGGTTGAAGGTTAGGGGACAGAGGACAAGGACTTGTGGTAGGACAGGTAAGGCTGTAGGTGTTCGAAAGAAAGTTTTCCTGGCTGCAGCTAAGGCTGAAAGAACGGCGCGGTAGGTTTTTTAAATGGGAGACCCTAAAAAACAGAGAAAAAAGTTTGAAACCCCCCATCATCCATGGCAGGAGAGAGTTATTAGAGAAGAGTTGAATCCTCTCGGTCTTTATGGATTGAGAAATAAAAGAGAGTTATGGAAACATAAAACAGAACTAGCTCGATATAGAAATATTGCTCGATCCCTTCTAGGAATGGCCACTGAAAAACGCTCAAAGCTTGAGACTGAGCTTTTAAAGAAGCTTTGTAATTTAGGCTTAGTTGATGAGAATGCATCTGTAGACGCTGTTTTAGACTTGACCGTGCAAGATATCTTGGAGAGGAGGCTTCAAACGCAAACATTTAGGCTTGGTTTGACAAAATCTCCATATCAAGCACGTCAGCTTATTATCCATGGTCATGTATCAATTGGTGATGGGAAGATTACTTCTCCCAGTTATCTTGTAATGCATGGAGAGGAATCTGAGATAAAATACAGCTCAGACAGTCCCTTCAGTAACCCTGAACATCCGATAAGAAAGTTTATCGGACCTCAACAATTAGCCGAAACGGTTGAAATTTCACAAGGTGAAGAAAAAAGTGAGTGAAAGATCTACCCGTTGGGGAACAGTTCATATTCTTAGTTCCTTTAACAATACTCTAGTTCATATTACTGATATCTCCGGAGCTGAGACAGTCGCCGTATGTTCCGGTGGTATGTTTGTGAAAGCCGATAGGTTAGAATCTTCTCCATATGCTGCTATGCAGGCTGCGACCAAGGCTTCTCAAATGGCTAAGGACAGAGGAATTACCTCAGTTCATATTAAGGTTAGAGCTCCTGGAGGGGATATGCAAAAGACTCCTGGGCCTGGTGCTCAAGCTGCTATTCGAGCCATAGCTAGATCCGGGCTAAGAATTGGAAGAATTGAGGATGTAACTCCTGTACCCCATGATGGGACCCGCCGTTCTGGAGGACGTAGGGGTCGCCGTGTTTGATTAATTTGAACCGCAGCTCGATACAAACAATGTTTTTGCTTGAACAAAATGTCTAGATGCTGCATTTTCGGTCCCCGTATCCATATATATTTTAAAGTGATCATAACAATTTGGTGATGGAGGAGGTGAGTCTCTACGCAGTACTGTCCAGAATGCGGAGGAGAACTACACTACGACATAAGTACCAAATATTACACCTGCAAAAGCTGTGGCCTAAGCCTTACATATGCTGAAATATTGGAAGCTAAAAGAAAAAACCTACCCGACCTAGAAGAAGAGGAAAAAAAGAGAAAAGAACATACAGAATATCTGAAATGGTGGCTCTCCAAAAAAGAGAAATAAAATTTAAAATGAAATAATCTCAAATACTTCCTTAGTTATCTCTATTTACTACTTCATTATGCACAATCCATCTATGTTCCCCGTAGCAAATAATAAATCATGATCTGATCAAAACCTAAACCGCTAATTTAAATCTCAATAGCTCAAAACACTGAACATAAAAAAGGAGCATTCATCCTATGCCTGCAAAAAATTCAATCGTAATCGTTGACCCACAAACAGCGGGTATATCGGGGGATATGTTCCTTGCAGCTCTAATAGATTTAGGAGCAAACCAAAATAAAATAAAGAATGCCATCTCAGAAGCCAAAAAAAACTTCACCGATTGTAGAAACCTGAAAATACAAATAAAAAACACTTTAACACATACTCTAAAAGCAAAACAAATAACTATAAGGTTCAAAGAAAAATCCCGAATAAGAACAGGAGAAGAACTGCATCAAGCACTCAAAAAATCGTTAAGTACAATAGTCATCTCAAACAAAGCAAAAAAATACGCAATAACCACTCTAGATACAATCTTAAAATCCGAAGCAAAACTTCACTCTACGACCAATAAAAAAATCCATCTCCATGAAATCGCCTCCTTCGACACAATCGCAGACATAATCGGCGTAGCTGTTGCACTGGATGATCTCAAACTTTTAAATCAAACAAAATTTTTCAGCCTCCCGGTCAACGTTGGAGGTGGAAAAATTAAAACTTCCCATGGAATCCTAACTATCCCGACCTATATCACTCTAGAAATTCTTAAAGCCAAAAATTTCCAATTTGAAGGCAACGAATCTGAAGGCGAGCTTGCTACTCCAACAGGAATATCCCTTTTAACTAATCTCGCTGAGCCGATAAAAGCTATTCCTGAAATGCAAGTTACCCAGATAGGTTATGGCGCTGGCTACAGGAATCTCAAGGCTCGACCCAACATTCTGAGAATCTTTTTGGGTGAGACTTTAAGAGGTCTGTTCAACAGAGATGAAGTTTATATTCTTGAAACAAATCTGGATGATGTCAGCGGAGAAATTATCGGATACCTCATAGAAAAGCTACTGCAAGAAGGAGCGAAGGACACTTGGGCAGTTGCAGCAGTAACTAAAAAAGCTAGGCCATCTTTTCTCTTGAAAGCAATGACCGATAGAGATCACATCGACCACCTAACAAAAATTATGTTTGCAGAAACTGGAACCTTGGGAATTAGAATCACAAAAAGTGACCGGGTTATTCTACAACGTGAACTCAAACCAGTGAAAATAGAATTAGGCGAAAAAAAAGTCATCATTAACGTGAAATTTGCAAAAGACGCATCAGGAAAAGTAATTCAACTTAAACCAGAATATGAACAAATCAAAAAAACAGCTATTGACACGGGTTTGCCTCTAAGAAAAATTCTTGAAGAAACAAAGAAAAGAGCTAGTGAAACTATTCCAGAATAATGGTTACTCTAGAATCTTCTTGAGTTTCAGACTAATGAACTTTAAATCATCGTCTGAAACAGCTGGATGAACTGGAAGAGAAAAAACTTGTCTCGCTGTTGTCTCAGTTTTCGGTAAGGTACCTGGCCGATAGCCATACTTTCTTCTATAGAAAAGAGATAGATGTAAAGGAGTATTGTAGTATACTGAAGCTTGAATACCAGAGTTAACTAGCTTGTTGACTACCTTGTTCCTCTCTCCAGCCCTACTCCCTCTTAATCTAGCGGTATATACATACCACACATGGCTATATTGCTCAGGTTCAACTGGAAGTACAAGTCTACCCAAAGTTTCCAACAACGACTCTAGCTTATCCGCATTCTTTTTCCTGATCTCAATAAACCTTGATATTTTCATAAGCTGGTTGTATCCGATAGCTGCATTTATTTCAGGCATCCGGTAGTTATGTCCCAACCTTTGGCTGACATTAAAC
>JBDRNN010000184.1:0-6055 GCA_043811145.1 Candidatus Bathyarchaeota archaeon | reverse complement strand
GCCAAGTATTTATTCCTCTGGAACTAATCTCTTCCAAGGCTTGAATCCTCCTTTGAGGAAGGGGGGCTCCAGGCTCAAAGATCTTACAGAACTCATCATCCAAGCAACTGATAGTTATACCCACATCAAATAGGTCACTTTTCATGATGTCTAGGTCTCTGACTACGAGGTCTGATTTTGTTTGTATAGAAACTGGAAATCTCCATTCGTGAAATATGAAAAGGGCTTGCCTAGTTAGCTCCAAAGTCTTCTCCGCGGGTTGATATGGATCCGTTACGGTACTTATCCCTACGATACCGTGAAGGTTCTTTTGAACGTCCTTTTTTAAAAGCTCTATTATGTTTTCTTTCGCTTGCACCATCTGGCCCCAATTTAAAGACATCGTTCTTTTCCTGAGTACGTCAGCCACGTAACAGTACAGACAGCCATGTTTGCATCCTATGTAGGGGTTGAAAGTATATCTCAGTCCGGGCAGATTACTTCTGGATAGTGCTGACTTGCAATACACCATCGGTATCATAGTCATAGGAGTTCACTCCTCCTGAAGTAATCGTCGAGTCTTCTCTGGACCAGTAGGTCCTTTAGGAGGGTGCTCTGTTCAACCCATCTGGACGGGGGTACTCTCAAGAAGCTCTTAAGGTAAACTAGACAGGATTTTAGGTCTTCGAAGACGAGTGGGTGCTTGTTGAGCATGGCTCTGATATTCTCTCTTACGAACCAAACGCCTAAAGGTAACGGAAACTCTGGCATTATCTCCCTCAGCGTTAGGACGGATGCCTGCCGCTTCATCTTTCTAAGGTGTTCCGAGACTGCGAGACGGGTGGCAAAGTAGCAGCCACCGATACCTGGGTAGGTTGTTCTCCCCTGAAACGATTCGTAGTCTCCCTCCAAAGCAGGCTCGGTTCCTCCTATATTCCAAAATGTCTCGGGGAACCATGCTTCCATCCATTCGAATGACCAACTTCTTGGAATGAATATGGATGCAAAGTTGTTGCTTTGATAGGAGTAAGTGTAAACCAGATATTTGTCAACGGTTTCGTGCTGTTTTATTTCATCGATTAATTTTTCTGACAGTATGCTATCAACTGCTGTTATGCTCCATCTAGTCGGTACCAGTTTTCTGCGCCGTTTAATGCCGAATACTCCCATGCTGAAGGCCTTTTGCATCCTTGAAACTTGCAGACCCGAATTATAGAGTGTACAAACTGCTTCGCTGGCGTTAAGGTCTCCATCATTGAATGTCTTCTCTATCCTCTGGTCAACTTTGATCGAGGAGACATTAAACCTCTTTAATGGTGCAGAGGGGCCGAAGGGTTGAGAGTTATCATCAAAAGAAACGGCTCCTCTTGGTTTCCTTAGCAACTCCAATTCGGTATCTGCTGGAACACATCCCATAGACAGTTCCTGCAGGGTCTCCACTACCTTACCGCCCTTTCTAGCTGACTCTATCGGCATTCGTGTGCTTCCCCTGACTAAAGAATACCTGTAATTTACGATAGATTCGACTGGTTTGTCAAGCCAGGCTTCTGGGTTATCCATGATTTCCGTATCTCCAATGATTGGAGGAACCATGGGGCCAGCATACACGTGAGGGTAGTTGAATCTTCCAACAAATACGGATGGAGGAGAAGAACCGACAAACTCTTCCGCGTCTATCCTATTAGCATTTCTAATGTAGGCTTTGGCCTTCAGCTCTATCGGACAGATAGATTTTCCACAAAGGTTTCTTCCTCCCCGGCACATTAAACAGAGTGAAGGACGCTTAGACCTAACTCTAACGTCTTGCCCTAAAGTTAGCTCCTTTGGCAGAATATTATCATACCAACGGCTCATATCCAAACACTATCTTAGTTGATTCTTCATGCTCTAATCATTTTTTATTCAGTGAACTCTGAGTGGCTAAAACATTAAAACAGTTCCGTGTGGAAGAGTTAATCCCCTATTTTTTTCTTTTTCTCTTCCAGTTTTTACATTTACAGTTTTCCATTTTTCAAAATTCACAATCATTTTTTCACGGTTATGTCGAAAAGGCGACGGGATCAAAGAATTGCCCCATACGGAGCGTTCCCAACCTCTGTACTTCATGGGGAGGAGACGTCTCAAGTCGACTTGAGTTTTTGTTCTTTTCTAGCCTCAGGTCTACGTCGCCCCGACTACATAAAAATGAAAGTGATGAAATATGAAAGGAAATAGAAAATTGAGAAACTTGTTGAAAGATAAGCGTGGGAGCTTATATCTCGTAGCTATCGCATTTATCACAATAATAATTGGAGGTATAGCCTATACCGTCTCCTATTTTATCTACAATAATTTCTATGCAGCCATTCAACCGCAGTTGAACCTTACCGTTCAGGGAACTGAATCTGTGCAGTTCGCAGTCAACCTTTGGGACTCCATCCCCTTCCTCATAATGATAGTCGTCGCCTTCTATCTCTACACGAACTTTCAGCGGAGAGAAGCCGAGCAACCTTGAAACGGGTGAAAAGATTTGGAGACCGAACTTGAAAGTAAATCAGTAGGTTTTGAAAGTGCTAAACTTTTCCGAACTGCTCACCATGACCACGGTTATGTTCAGCTGTTCATCATAGGACCTCAAGCATGTGGAAAAACTACGTTCGCTATGCATATTGGTTATGATGTTTACAGAATATTGCATCCTACTTTTACAGAAGAGGAGGTTTGGCAGAGAGTTTTAGATAGATTATATTTTGATATACGCCCGTCTATCACATTATTCAAAGAGGCAAGACAGCACCGCAAACAAATTCCCTTAATCATCTATGATGATGTGGGCGTTCACCTATCCAAATATACTCCTTTTATGAAGGGAGGATTTCAGGTTATCAAAGCAGTCAAAGGATTGTTCGATACGATCCGAACTGTCTGTAATGGTGTGGTTATTACTTCACCTAAACTTCACGCAATCAAGGCTGTTCAAGAGATGAGTTGGTTTAAGTGTAAGATCTTCAAGTCTACGGAAGAAGACGATATTCGAATTGCTAAGATCTGGGAATATTCTGAGGAAGTATGGGGCGAAGCATGGCATACCTGTATCATTGAAGACGAGTTTAGGTTGGTTCTTCCCGATTGGGTTAGAGAAAAATATGAGGATAAGCGAGGGGAGACTGTTGATTCGATCCTAGACGAGTGTGAGAAAGCTCTGACTGCGACTCCAAAATATGAACTCAACTGCTGCGAAGTATACGAGTTATACCAGCAATGTGGGGGTAAGATACGTGAGACTGCTCGGAAAATGGGTAAACCTCCCTCAACTATTCAGTCTGCAATAGAACGGCACAAACGCCACACAACATGATGCATACGTAGAAGAAATAGCTGGTTCAAATTTAGTAGGACGCACCAAGGTACCCACACACACGTTTTTAGTTTATGGATAAAGTTGGTTATTCTGATTGTTACCGTGGTGATTTTCCATAAATGCCATGTTTCGTTCTAGAATGTCAATTTCAGCGCTTAATTCGCGTACAGCAAGTTTTAGACTTTCTAGTTTATCCTTCATTCCTTCCAATCTTTCTTTTAGAACGTTTGAGTTGTTTTCTTCCATAGCCCCATCAGATCCATTTTACGCATATTTTGTATCAGCATTTTTGTCCTGTCTTCAAGACGTTTGCCCCACAGTAATGAGTTCTTTCCTCTTAATAATACTGGGATGATAGCTAAAATTAGCATGAAACATCTTTTCTGGCTATCACATGTGTGCGCACCATGGTACCCACACGCATAAAAAATTATACAGCTTTAGCGACATATACGAAGTATGGGTGAAGAAAAACCTAATTTTAAGAGACCTGGCGAGTCGGGCAGCAATAGATTTGATGAGATGGATTGGATAATCTTTGTTAATCCACCTGGAACTAGTCAACCCGACTTCATTATAAAATCTCCTCCTCCCGATCGATGTCCGCTCAATATTTGTGTAATGTCCAATGTTATCGTTGAAGGCGTGGAAGGAGAAGAGTGTAACCCAGAATTTGACTATGAACCGCTATTTATGGAAGTTCGAGATAGAGTCGGCAGGTATGTAGATAATTTTGGGTGTCCAGAATATTGTCCTGCTAAAAGCTTCTACATATCTGAAAAGGTAAACCACTATGCAGAATGGAGCTGCCATATACTAGAGGACTCGGAAACAAATGCACGTGAGCCACGGTATAATTGTCGTTTTCAGTTCTATTTCGTCTGTCGTCGAGTTGCGATAAAAAAGAAACAACAAGCAACCACGCAAGAGAAGATTCAGCACGACCTAGGCTAGCGATAGCTACATTTAATTTTGTGTGTACGCACCAAGATACCCACACACACTTATGAATGATAGATATTAAACGGTAATTTGGAGAAGATGAAACTATGAAACAAGTTAAATAATCTATAATTTCTGTAACTAATTAGCTATGTATTCTAGTATCTTGGTTTGTACTGATGGCTCTAAATATTCTGAAAAAGCGATTGATCAAGCTGTTGAGATTGCGCAAAAGTTTGGCTCCAAAATTACTTTAATACATGTAGTTCGCCCTGATGCTTCGGCTCTCCAAAAACGATACTTGAGCGGATGCCTAGCTATGATGAACGTATCTTGAATTCAGGAAAAGATCGAATAAAGAAAGCTGGTTTGGATGTTGTTGAAAAGCTTGAGGTCGGTCATCCAGCCGAAGAAATATGTAAAGCAATAGAAAAAGGAAAGTTTGATTTAGCAATTCTTGGTAGCAAGGGCATAAGCGAAATTAACAGCTTCTTTATGGGAAGCATCTCAGAGAAGGTTACCCGCTATGCCACATGCCCAGTCCTAATTGTACGATAACAGCTTTCTCTCTCATCTATTTTTTAGAAAAATGTGTATTGGTGCCTTCGCACACACGCAAACAATGATAGGTTCCTTATCTCGCAGAAAGGTTAATTTTTAACTTTTTACTGTTTTCCCTATTTTACCGAGTAATTTTGGTTTTGGGAAGAAATGTTTCACAGGGGCTGAAAGTCGGACTTATAAATCACAATCGTCTAATAGAGTTTTCAAACTTGAATCTTCTGGAAGGATGGTGTTTTGATACTTTTCCAGTTTCGTTCTATAAATCAGAGTTTGAACAAGGTTGTAAACAAAATTAATTCTATGCGTGAAGTAACAGAATTTTTGGATGCTTCGAATGTGACTTTAGTAAAGAGGCTCAGATACAACGATCATGGGATCATTCACGCCAAAATCGTTGTTAATAACGCTATGAAAATTCATTCGCTCTTAGCCAAGCATGGAGTAAGAATGAGTGTCAGTGACCACGGAGTGTCCAAAGATTTAGCCGAGGTTGTTCTGTTTCTTGCAGCCATTTTCCATGATTCAGGTAACCCAATTCACAGGGCACATCATGAAAGGGTTGGTCTATTCTGGGTTAAAGGCTTGATGGAGGAGGCGTTAAGTGAATTTGACACCAAAGAGAGAACAGCCATTCTATCAGATACATTGCATGCTTGTGTTTCGCATGAATGCCGTGATGAACTTTTTCCCATAACAGTAGAAGCAGGCATTATAGCTATAGCTGATGCTTTGGATATGGAGAAAGGAAGAGCAAGGATACCTTACAAGCTCGGCAAGAGAGATATTCATTCCTTCTCCGCCCTAGCCATAGAAAAAGTGCGTATTGAAAAGGGGGGAAGAGTTCCTGTAAACATTCTCGTGGAGATGACTGACACAGCTGGAGTTTTCCAAGTTTCTGAACTGTTAAAGCATCGCCTTGAAAACTCTGGGCTGAAAAAATACTTCCACATCAAAGCGGAACTCATCAAGGAAGGTAAAACTAGAGAAATCGTAGAACTGGAAGTATAAGATTGGGTGATAAAGCCCCCTTCTTTTTTCTCTTCATAGTGTTCTCGATGTCCATGCGGGTTAATATGATTGCGGGGCATATACGCAAACTAGTCTGGCAATGAGAGCAATCAGCATTCTATTCAGGCAGCATATAAACAAAAGTGTACGACGACCGCATACCCTCTTATATATAATATACTATACAGATCTGAGTCTGATACTTCCAATAATGCAACTGAA
>JBDRNN010000183.1:0-3744 GCA_043811145.1 Candidatus Bathyarchaeota archaeon | reverse complement strand
TATTCTGGAAGTGACTTTAAAGATGTTTTACAATCTGCTCAAATCAAAGTGGTAAGAGACTTTTTTGCGGCCAATTCTGGAAATACCCCTCAAGCTCAGCCTCGTTCAATAGTCATGAATGACTTTCTTCAGATACTGAAGGAAAGAAGACCCAGCGTCTCTGCAGAAGCTCTGAGAAAATACAATAGATGGGCTGATGAATTCAAGGCTCTATGATACGCGGGATGTTTAGAATGCTTTCGATTGACAGAAAAAATTTAGAAATCTTAGCAGAGTCAGTTGATAATTCCAAGTCTACCTTCGCTGGCATCGGAAAAAAGCTCTCAATTCATCCAAACGTCGTTGCTTATAGAGTGAAGAAAATGGAACAGGATGGAATTATAACGGAGTATACCACACGACTGGACCTTGAAAAGCTGGGTTTAACTGAACACATTTGTGCTAGTGCAACTTTCCCTCAGTTTAATGAGCGAGATCGCGTATTGAAAGAAATATCGCGTATTCCTCAGATCTTTAGAGTGTTCAGCCTTTTGGGAACACCGGGACTGATGATATTCATTATAGGCAAAACTAAAGCCGAAGTTAACGAAACCATATCCAAACTTAGAGAACTTAATATGAATATTGAGAATGCGGTCCCTATAGTTAGAATCTATCGGGATTGGTTACCCGGATATTTCTTTAAATCCCTCTCTGAGCAACCACTTCTTAAACGCTAAGCTATAATCTTAAATCTGAATCGCCTTGTTCTCTTTGTTCTAAACCTTTGGGAAGTTTTTATCTCTAAAATATTGCAATGTTTGCAACTTAACGCAAGTCATCTCACTTTAGCCTATGATGTCCCCCATCGGGGTTTTAATCAAATTAAGATCCACACAAGTCTTGAAGCACATTCTATGCTATCAACACATAACGTATGATTAAAAGAAGGTTAGCACTCACTAAAGCTATGATCGTAACTGGTAAAGAAATCCTGAAGAAATATCCCCAAATTACAGTATGATTCATTTTGCGGCAAACTGATAAACCGGCTATGTTGGTAGCGGTACCAAACGGCGTTACTAGACCCCCAAAGCATGCTCCGATAGCTAAAGCCCATGCTAGAGGTTGTAAACCTACATCGGCAAGAGCTGAGATTCCTGCAATGACGGGGACCAAAGCAGTTACTAAAGCTACATTATCAATGAATGTGGATAAGATGGCGGTTAACCATAAAATCAATGTTATTGCAATCATCAGGTTATTTCCGGTAAGACCTACTAACCCCAGAGCTGCAATATTCAATACTCCTGTATTGCTTAGTCCCCCCACTATTACAAAAAGTCCACCGAAAAACACCAGAATGCCCCAGTCGACTTTTTTCAACACGCCTACTGATCCCTTCCAGTCGAAAGCTAAAACAATCGATGCGGGTATGATTGCTGCTGTTGCCACAGATATGCCGATCATCTTTTGAATTACTAGAAGCGTGATTACAAGACCTAGCGCGATTAAACCAACTTTTAGCAGTCTCCAGTCGACAATCGCATCATTGGGGTCATGAGTTAACTTATGCTTATGAACAGGATGTTTTCGTAATCCCTCATTAAGATATGTGCGAAAGATGATGAACATAGCTATAAATAGTATGGCTAAGGTGGCATAGGATATTGGAGCTACGTTTTGAATAAAGTCAATAAAAGAAAACCCTAGTGTGGTTCCTATTATAACGTTAGGAGGGTCTGTCATCATGGTTGCGCTTCCCCCGATGTTGGCTGCAAAAATCTCCGCCATTACAAAGGGTATGGGGTTTATTTCCAACGCGTCTAAAATTTCAATGGTCATTGTGGCCATGATCAAAATTACTGATACTGCGTCTAGAAAAGAGGACATCACTGCTGTTACTGAAGGTAGAGCAATAAACATGATGATTGGATGGTGATCAATTGTTTTCGCCATATGTAGTCCAACCCATCTGAAAAATCCCGCCTCCTTCAGGGCCACTACGATAATGAACATCCCAGCTAATAATCCCAAGCTCTCCCAATTTATGAAACTCAAAACGTTGTTGCGGTCTATTATGCCGGTTCCAACAATGAGGACAGCTCCTATTATAGCCGCTACTGGCCTGTTTACTTTGCCTGAAACAATCAAGGCATAAGAAAAGATGAATATGCCAATGGCTGCAATTTGATTAATTTCGAGCATGAGCTAACCTTCTTCAGCCTCATTCACATTTTGCTTTTAGAATCAGTAAACCTGTTAATGAATAAAATGATTATATAACAAATTGGCTTGTTTTGACAGTTAATTAACCCGGTGAATGGTATATTTTTCAAAAATACTGGATAGTTCTCAATTTCGCTGTTTCTTATTTTATTTAATTATGACTAAATAACGTTGCATTTTTTATCCAATTCTGAGATTGTTCTGTAACGGTTATGTAGACCCTAGCCTCGAGAGGTGTGAACTCATAACTGGTCAACCGGTCTATCAAAGTCTCAATTTGTGACATGAATATCCTTCAGCATGTAACATCTACAGGCTACTTCAACTTAAGTAAGTTACGTTTGTTACAAACATCAGCACATATGCCGCTAATAACACATATACAACCACGACTAGCACGAGGTTAAGAATCGGTTGAATACAAAAACATCTCTTGCTGCGGGAGTGAAGCGTGGCAGTGACGAGTTATGTGACCTTCCCCGTGGTAAAGGCTTTCTGAAAGGAATTAGAGAGTTTTGTATCCTCAGCTGTCCTGACAAAGCCAAGAAAACGATTGGACCTAAACAATCTGTGGCTGCTGCAATTGGTGGATTGGGTCTGCTATTGTACGCTTTTACCTGGCCACTTAACATCTATACTGCCCACTTTGAGTGGGTTGCAGTCTTCCTTATCTTCGTTGGTTTGTCCCACTTTCTGCCGTTCCGCATTACCGCAAGATTTTGGGTTGTTGTCGCCTTGGCTGGCATATTTGGAGACTGGCTTCTTCTAGGCAGATTTAGCCTGATGGATTGGGTCTGGATAAACGCTCCAGTCGTTCTCTTCGTGGTTATTGGAACTTTGCTAGGTAGTCTTTCAAGGATACCGAGAGTGTGTTGGGATGCTATAACCAAGAAAAAAATAGCGATGTCAACTGAGAAGATAAAATTTACCAAAGTCTCAGGCGAGAACACGAAACATAACGTTTTACTGTACACATTAACCACATGTGCATGGTGTAAACGACTAAAGAAGCTCTTGACAGATAACAATATTACATATGAATATGTGGATGTTGACCTTTACAGACAAGAAGATCGAGAACAGGTCAGACAGGACATTTTGAATAGGGGCGGAGAACTCAACTATCCCGCAATCATCATAGATAATAAAATTTTGATTAACGGCTTCCAAAAGAACAAGATACAGGATGCTTTAGACATTTGACAACTTTACCCTCGGTTATGTTCATGGTGAAATTGGATATATTTTTCGAAAGGTGTAGTATTTGAAGCCTAAAGAATTAGTTGAAGCATTAAAATGCTGTTATCGTATCGAGTCTAGTGTAAAAGAAACCCTTGAAATGATGGCTAATAAGACTGGCCATGAAATGACAAAACAGGTTTTAAAGATTCTAATTTCTGAAACAGGGGCTCATAGAAAAACTATCAGAGAACTTTTAGGTTGGCAGTTCCCTGAAGAAGAAACCTTATTCCCTCCTTGCGTTATGGTTGAAAATATCTCGAGTCCAGTTCTTAAAAAACATCCTAGTTCGCTACC
>JBDRNN010000182.1:0-2244 GCA_043811145.1 Candidatus Bathyarchaeota archaeon | reverse complement strand
AGAATCAGTAGCCAGAGTGCTTGGTAATAGAGCAGCCAACCTTCCAAAAGATCCAGTTGATATTGCTGAATATATATTGGGAACTGTTGCGATGTATGATTGGAAACTAGGTAAAATTCCACATGATGAGATGAAAGAGATCCTAACATCCTTTGTGATAGAATCACAGCATGAGGTTTTGGATGAACTTAGAAGGCGAGAAAAGACGAGAGATGAATCTAGTAACTGAATTAAAAACCTGGGCATTTGATGTAGAACAGACAAATGAATTGGTCAGTAAAAACTTAGGAAGCAAGGATGATCTTTTCATATTTTATGTAGGTGACTTTTCCTATGACTCCACATATTACAAAGATTGGTTGGAATTAATAGGAAAGATTTCAGACGCAATGAGTAGAAATAGGGCCGGAATTTTAACCCTCAAGAGAACAAGAGAAGAAGAGGATGAATTTATCCTAGAAGAATGGACGCCACCAGTGGGGCCATTTATAGCAATAAGTGGAAAGGTATTCAGGACTGCTGGCCTCTTCAATCCTATATTCACATCATTCAAACATGCAGTAGCAGACATTTCACATCGGGCTAAGATGTTGAGTATACACTCAGTAGAACTATATCTTCCAGGAATCTCATTCGGTAAGTTACCAGTGGATGAGGCAGAAAAGACAGACCTGGATATCTATAGGGAAGAATGGAAATCCGTATTGGAGGGACGATAATGGTTGGCTTTACACCCCCTGTAATTTTAAACCTGGGAGATGAATTAACTGGAATCGACATCCAAGAGGATAAAGATATGATTGTGTTTAGTTCCAGGACTTCATCTAACACCTTGCGAATAAAACTACCTATTGATGAAACAACGGACAAACTAGAAGCATTCATAAAGAAGCTGAGAGACAAGGGAATCTAATGCTGTTTTTTGGTCTTACGTATAATTGTAAAAATGATATGTCGATAGATGATATCATAAATATGTGGAAGATCCTATTTACTGATGGAAAGGTGATAATTAAATGGGCGTAATTGAAGTTAAAACGTATAGTGCATATAGTGATATTTTTGGTGGCACACATTACGCCACAATTACTCCTGGACAATTTGTCGATGCTATGACCACTGGATACTACGAGTCATCCTTCTACAATCACAATGCAGTCGACCAATTATTCTATGGGCAAGACATTGAATTGAAAGATATTCGTTTTATGAGAATCAAAGAAACAATTGGATGGGCATCAATAGGCAAATGAGTAAACAAACAAAGACTGGAGTGACGCTTTCTTTCAGCAATGAACTATTTCGTGACTCTGAATTAGAGGTTCATATCTGGGAAGATCACACTAGGTATTCTACAAACATAACTATCATAGATAGAAAAGGGAGATATCCATTCTACAAAGTTACAGAAGGGTCAGGCGTCCCAATGCATCTGATAGAATATGAATCTCTGTTTGATTTTATAGCAAGCATAATGTCTCCTGGATGGAATAGAAAGTTCAGACTAGGAGAAGATCTGGACATGAGTAAATGAGAATACATGAAAGTGATATACGCCCAATTCCAAGACAAGCAATAAATGGGTTTATGTCTCTTGGTATATTACTTGATGAGCGCCGCTATTTCTGTATTCAACTTGAACCACAGGTAGGAAGCGCTCAACCATTTATTCGTATAGTGGAGTTTCTAAAGATGAAACGCTCTGATGATATCCTAGACGGGGACACAGAGCCAGCATCAAAAGAAATATCGGAGGCTGTATTAAAGTTTGCTGTAGACACTGGTCTATTGAGTGAGAAGCGCGTTGAGATATCCATAAGGAAGGCTGCTGCCACCTCAAAGAATCTTCAACCTCCTCAGTTCATTCATAAATATCGTTGTTTAATGTATCAAGAAAAATTGGAAGATTGGGATGGTAAATCTAAAAAACCACAACCCTTGGTTACAACAATAGATTGTTGGGCATGTAAACAAAAATATAGGAAACCATGTATAGGAAAGTTAACCATATATGAAGAAGAAACTGGACCAAATAGATTTATTGGTGATCTGCCAGAAAATAAATAGGAGACATAATGCTTGAAGGAAAATATCCGCGCTTGGCCACAATATGGTTAACTATCACTGGCTAAGTGCAATTGTAGATAATAGTGTAAATAAGAGCTACCTTGAGTTTGCTGGTGAATTTGGCGCTAATCCCTTGATCTCGGGTATAAATACATCATGGATAATGGGAGAAGGTCA
>JBDRNN010000181.1:0-2607 GCA_043811145.1 Candidatus Bathyarchaeota archaeon | reverse complement strand
TAAACCATACGAATAGAGGGTACTATTTACGACATAATCAAGTCCTGTTATGCTAAAAAATAGTATCAGAACGATGAGTAACCACCAGTTTGATACACTCGAACGGGACTTTCTGCTGAACAAGACTCATCTAGAGCATTTCCTAAAGCCTAGAATTTATATTGATATTTTGCATTCACCAACAATTGTGGTTCAAACATATTCAATAATTCGAAAATTTCGAGTGTCAGATTCTGAATCAGAAATATTTACTGATAATAATTGAATTTTAGGGAAAAGTAACGATATAGAAAAGTTTCATACAAGACATGTTTTTCTTTTCTGTAGTATGTCACAGTCGTTGCATTGTCCGTTTACATGTATACAGAATTGATTTGTTAGTGGGCAGCTGATTATTCTCTTTTTCAACCAAAGGTAAAGTGCTTCGTTTACTACTTTGGAAACATCTTTTTCCACTGAATTAGTTAATTGCAGAAGTTTGGGATTTAACTGAATTTTTAAGACAACCACTGTATTCCCTCGACAAAAAACAGTTATCATTCGTGAACTTCTTAACTTGTATGAAAAATGAATTCATATCTTGAGTAACAATTCATATTCAGAATCAGATTAAAAAGAATAATGTGCCCAGTTAAGTATTTTGAGGTTGAATGATGCCTAGGTTTGAATATCTTGATTAGATTTGGACTATGCACGCGCAAGTCCTAAGCTCCAAATGATACACGCGCGCACGACCAAAACTCATAGCTCTCAAATCTTACAGTTATAGCAGTTTCAGAAAAGCTTCTCTCGTGATGTTTGCTTGCCTAAGTATAGACTTCAACGTTCCCCTTGCCAGCTCTACATGATCAGGCACAATAACCACAAAAACCTTGTCATCAACCTTTCTCTTCATCTTGAATTGACCGCCTCTTCTGCCTGCCACTCGAAACCCTGCTCGCGTTAGCGCCTTGACAACTTTACGCCCTGAGATTACCGCTAGAGCCACTTACATCCACTCTAACCAAAGTAACAATAGGAGCCTCAACCGTGGAGGGCTTCTCAACATCTTCATCACCCAAATACAACTCAAGAGCCTCCCTAAGATTACGTAGAGCCTCTTCGACACTTTTGCCCTGACTCGCCACATCCAACTCAGGACACAAAGCAACATAAAGCCCCTCCTCACGCCAAACAACAGCAAAAAACTCCAAACTATCACCGACCTGCATAAACATCACACCCTAAAACAATTAGATACTGCACCATAAACATTCTTGACATCCCAAAAAATACCCCAAATACACAACAACCCCTCTATTCTCGGAGCATTTCATCCAACTCATCCACAGCTTCCAGCAGACAAAAACAAGACTCTTCATAGGCACTCAAGTTTTAAAAGAAGACAGATTTGATATTATCAAGTACTGCATGAAACCACGGTCCTTCGCCCAAGACTTGGCAGCCCGACAACCCCAAGCCTCAGCAATCACACAGACTTTTTCTGCCACTTTCAAAGAACCATCAAATCGAGTAAAGTCTACAAAACACATGGTCTTTCTAGTAAACTCTCTTTCGCAAGTCAACATCATGGAAGACAACAATTTTCTCTTTCTCGTCAATTTCGTAAATAACCCTATATTTTCCAATCCGCACTCTCCACAAACCCTTAAGGGGACCAATCAGCGGAACCCCAACATGAGGATCCATAAGCGTCTCCCTTAACGCCTCAACCACCTTAGGCTTAACCTCGCCCGGCAGTCTTCCCTCTTTTTTGAGAAATACTCTCGAAAACCTAGCTTTGTAAGACATCCTACTCAAAAACTTTCTTTAACTCGTTAACCGAACATTCAACGTACTCGCCCTTGACCACTTCTTCCCTGCTCTCCTCAATAGCCTTCAGAGCCTCCTCGTCTGCAAGCGTCTCTAAGGTGGCTAGAATCTGCTCCACCTTAACATACGCACTCACCATCTCCCTGAAAAGCTCCTCAGGAACAAGAATTCCTTCACTAGTAACCCTAACCTTTACACCCACAGAAACACACCTACAATACACGGACTCACAAGAGAATTTAAGCTTTCCACAACCTCAATACAATAGCACATGCATTCATAGACTCTTTCGCAATAGCACCTAAGCAATCCTGAAACAAGCTTCAAGAAAACAGCTTAAGCCCCAACTTCTCAAGAAGCTCAAAATGCCTTACATCAAACGTGCAAAGAACCACACCATTATCAAGCAATTCACTAAATCTTTCTTTCTCCCTCTTAACAGACAGCAACTTCTTGTAAACCTCATCGCTTATGGTGATGGTTTTAACCCCGACTAGCACCCTAAACCTTCATGTTTGAACATACACTTATGCGCGAGCAAAAATTATAGTTTATAATATTTTGTCTAATCAATATAATTCTAGAGGTAATACCGGTTGTCCTTCGTTTTCTTTATGCTACCGAGAAAACTTCCAGCAAAATAGTCTAGCCAATACTGTTCTTGCAAATCTAGGTCAGCCTTTTCTATTGTTACAGCTTTTTCGTTTGAAATGGCTCCTGCTTTCCTAAATTTTTGAATAATTTGTTGCTCTATTTTGTGTTCAATTCCAGACAGTGACAAATGTTATTTTCCCC
>JBDRNN010000180.1:0-18824 GCA_043811145.1 Candidatus Bathyarchaeota archaeon | reverse complement strand
AAAAGATGCTCAAATAAGCAAAATCGTTACCAGCACTGAAGAACTTGCTACAGAAGAAGGCGGAAAAAGAACAGTATCGGCCATCGAAATCACCATAAGCATCTAAGCCGTATTTGCACGTTCAATCTAAGCTGAAGAATCCCTAAGTTGGCTAGCGTTGTTATACGAGTCAGCTAAGGACTTTTTTTGTAACCCCTGTTAAAAGATTTTGTTTGCACAAGTGCTATCTCTTAGCTTATGTCCTTTCAAGTCTTTCTAAGCTTGCTGTTTTAGACTTTAAATCTCGTAATGAGCAATTTTTAAAGGTAAGTACGTTATTTCGACATTTTTTATCTATATTTACCCTTGACTTCTAGCAAAATTGCCAATTTGAGGTCTAAAGAGTATTTAATATGTACACTATTTTACAGTTTTTTGTGAAACGAAAGTTAGATTTTTCATTTTATTGAAAGAATTTTCTGCTATTCGGCTATGAAATCTTATAATAATTTTCACAGAATATACTGTGATCGTTATGAATTCAAAATTCTTGAAGGAATGGGACAAGGTGGACAAGGAGTCAATTTTAGGGAAGATTGGAGGGAAAATACATCACCAACCCCCGCTCAGAGAACGGCTCTCTAATTCCAGTTATAGGATACAGGTCATTCACTCTAAGCTTGAACGACTTAATAATAAAATGGAGCAAAAGAACAGCGAGTTGTTTGAGAAATGCACAAAAGCAGTTGCAGAGAGGGATCAGGATCGTGCAACTATGTATGCTAATGAGTGTGCACAAGTTAAGAAGATGGCAAAGATTGTTCTTCGCAGTCAACTGGCACTAGAGCAAGTTGGCCTCAGGTTGGATACTGTTAAAGAATTTGGAGACGTGGCTAGCGAAATGGGTCCTTTGGCTAACGTTGTTCATTCTCTAAAAGGTCATCTTACAGGCGTTATGCCTGAAGTTTCATACGAGCTTGGAGTTATAGGCGACACTTTAAATGGCCTAGTACTTGAGTCCGGAGAGGCTTCAGGATCCACTTGGGATGTCGAGGCCTCTGGCCAAGAAGCTACCCGAATACTTCAGGATGCTAATTCGGTAGCTGAGCAACGGATGAAAGATCGCTTCCCGGACATTCCAGTTCCAACTGCTACCACTTCCGAAAAAACATCCGAGTTCCCCTAGAATCTTTTTCAAAGCTAAAGGGCAGCCCAATTCTGGCTGCCAGGCGGCAAGGCTCCTTATCGCTAACTATAAACAGGCAATGTGCTATGGAAGTCCTCCAGTGTGAGCATGGCTATCACTCAAAAAAGGGTTTAACAAATGAAAGAACGTAGTTGGCGTCGAGCCGATTTTCTAGTTAAGCTTTTATTGGTTTTTGTCTCTGCGTTGATATGGATATACTTAACACCTTATATTGTTTCTTTCACCCATTGGGGAGCAGATGCAGTAAACCTATCGTTTTTTGTTGCTCTTATTGGAGCCTTTTTCTCATACTTTCTGGCAAAGACAAAAGGAGCTTTTAGAAAGATTTTATACGAGTCCACCTTCTCAGGATACATAGATCTGCTTATAGTCATAATACCTCTGGCCGTAGTTTATTTTTCAGTAATCCAGTTGGTTGTTCAAGACTTTCAATATGTTACAAAAACCATTGGCATAATAACCTCCGATCCGTTCCCACTGGTTTCTGCCTGGCTCTTTACATTCAGCTTTTATAGAACTCTGAGTAAATTTCACGATAAAATTGCCGACTTTTTTGCATCCAGCTCAACGAAGTTTAGTGCACCTGAGTCTGACCATTCTCAATTGAGACAGAAAATTGACGACGCCATGGCCAAGCTAAAGGCTCAAGAGGAAAGGTTAGTTCAAGCTTCAAGTAAGGTAGAAGGTCAAGGTAAAGGGTTATTTCAGAAATGTGTTAGCGCCTCAATGGCGAATGACTCTGATCTAGCAAAAGTGTACGCTGGAGAGTGTGCTGAAACGAGGAAAATCGTTAAGACACTCCTTTCCAGCCAAATGGCTATCGAGCATATTCTTCTTAGGCTTGAAACAATTAGGCAGTTCAGCGATGTAGCACCTTTGGTGTCTCCCTTAGCTAAAGTGGCCAGTACCTTGAAGGGACAGCTATCTAGAGTTTTACCCGAAGTTTCACAAGAGCTCGGAGGAATAGCTGAAGCCATGAATGATCTCACATTAGAATACAAGATATATGCCTCAGAACCTAGCGTGATTGGAATTAAAAGTGAAGCACAGAAAATTTTGTCGGATGCAGAACACAATGCGTTGCAAAAAGTGCGGGAACATTTCCCCAGTATTACGCAAAAACCCTATAAAAAAGACTTCTAGTGAAACATAGTCTAATAGTTCAATATCTCCCTTTCATTGAAGAATATCTTTATCTCTCTTTCAGCATTTTCGGGGCTATCAGCGGAATGAATAATGTTTTTAGTTACTGAGATACCGAAGTCCCCCCTGATTGTTCCTGCCTCTGCCTTGGCGGGATTAGTTGCCCCAGCCATCTGTCTTATTCTCGCTATACATTTGGGGCCTTCAACAACCATGGGTAATATTGGACCAGAAGTTACGTGGTTTATCAACTCATTGTAAAAACTTTTGCTTGCGTGCATCTCGTACAATCTTTCACCATCAGCGACCGTAGCCCTAATTAACTTCACACTCAGAATATGGAAGCCTTCGCTTTCGATTCGCTTCAATATATCGCCGATTAATCCCCTTGCTACTGCTTCAGGTTTAATCATAACGAAGGTTCTTTCGTTCATTACCCGCGGCCTTTCTCCTTCATTGCGTAATAAGCAGTCCATTTGAGTTTCCGCGAGTCTCGACCTAGCTTCAAAGAGTTTTTTCGGCATTTTGTTGAACAAAACCATAAAATGGTTCCATCATTTTTAACATACATCATTCCAGACCCTGGCTGGAACTCCTTTCCACAGAAAGAGCATATGCGTGGCTTTGGCACTATTAATCACCGGACTACGTTATCTTCTTCGCTTCTCTTTCGGTTTCTCTCAACATTAAAATGTCCTCTAGCTTGACTGGCCCTCGAACATTTCTCGTGATTACTCTGCCTTTATCTCTCCCTTCCAGTACTTTGGCTCTAACTTGTGTAACTTCACCCGTAATGCCAGTAACGCCTACTATTTGAACTACCTCAGCAGGTATGTATTGATGTGCAGCCGAACTCATTAGAAGTTACCTTTAGGCCTTCTTAACAGCTTCAATTTTTTCTATGATTCCTTTTATTAGATCTCCTGCGTCTCCCTCGTCCACTATAGATATCGCTGCAGTTCTAACTTCAACTCCTGAACTTTGCCCAAGCTTGTCTTTGCTTGGAACGTATATATATTTGATTTTTCGTTCCTCACAAAGGAGTGGTAGATGAGCAACTATTTCAGGGGGGTCAACATCTTCCGCTATGAGAACCAGTTTTGCTATTCCGCGTTCAATAGCCTTAGTTGTCTCATTTGTTCCTCGTCTGATCTTTCCAGTATCTCGAGCTAACTGTAGGGCCTCATAGGCTGCATCAGCTAGCTCCTTAGGGACTTCAAATTTTACATAAAATGCTTTTTGCATACGCCTCACCCATGTAATTAATATGCAATTTTTAGTCATAGTGCGTATTAATAAGCTTTTACCGTTATTGCTGTGTAAAATGTCATCGGTGGGTGAAACGCACCACAATTATTCCATTTGATTTATCAATTCTGACAAAACCGAATCTTTCAAATTGAATCGTCTGTCCAACCTGAAGATTTTTACAATTATTCTCGGCCAAGCCTTCAACGGTCGATGCATCGGGCATAATGACCTTTGTTGGAATGCCGGTTCCCGCGGGGAGATAATGGATTAGCTTGGCGTGCAAACGCCTAGATGCTTCATATGTTTCACTATGGTAGGTAGCCTCCACGAGGTTTTCACTTACCTTCTCTATTCTTATATTAAACAGACCAATAAGTCTCAAAGTTATTTCAGGCTTAAGAAGTTCAAGATCGCTTTTGGACATAAGCAATGTCAGTTCTTCCTTTTTAGGGGATATTTCGAAGGTTCTGATACCCCACTCTGGATGATCTGGATGTAAATTTATTTTTGCAGTGTAAGGCTTGACTACATTCTTTATTTTTAAAGTGAGTGGATCTTCAACAAAGAAATAGCGAGCTACGATTGGATCTATAATTCTTCGGTTGTTGGCGTATAAGCTTTGCCAGCTTAGTGTTATGTCTATCGGTTTTGTCCCTATATCCAACATCATTCTCCTTATTGCTTCAGGACGAATTCCTCGTCGCCTTAGAGTTATGAAAGTAGCTAGACGAGGGTCATCATATCCTTCGTAGAACTTCTCTTCGATTCCAAGTTTGATCTTAGATTTGCTCAAAGTTGTTCCGGTGATCTTTAGCCTCCCATAGTGGATGGTCTCGGGATATTTCCAATCGAAATAACTGTACATGAACCTTTGACGAACCTCGTTAGTTAAGTGTTCCTTCCCCCTGATAACATGCGATACCTCCATCAAATGATCATCTACTCCACAAGAGAAATTGTAAAGTGGCCAAACCCTGTATTTATCACCCATCTTTGGGTGAGGAGTTCTTTTTGTATCTATAATTCTGAAAGCAGGCCAATCCCTCACAGCTGGATTCGGGTGGTGGAGATCAGTCTTCACTCTAACCACAGCCTCTCCTTCATCGTATTCGCCGTTGAGCATTTTTTCCCACCTATCATAGTTCTCCTCTTTAGCTTGGTTTCTACAGAAACAAGGTTTTTCTGCTAGTGTTTTTTCTTTGAACAGGTTTGGTTCGCAGGTGCAGATATAGGCCTTTTCTAAATTGAAGAGTTTTTTTAGGTGTTCATAATAAACTTCAAGCCTTTCACTTTGTAAAAATTCCTTATCCCATTTACAGTTTAACCATGTCAGGTCTTCTCGGATGCTATCATAAAACTCAAGTTTGGGTTTCTTTTGTTTAGGATCGGTGTCTTCGAATCTAAGATAGAATTCGCCTTTATACATCCTTGCATATTCATAAGATAAAATAATCGCTCTCGCAGAACCCATATGAAGTACGCAGTCAGGATTTGGGGAAAACCTCGTTATCACCTTGGCGTATTTCTCAACATTGGACAATGGTGACAGAATTTTTTCCTCAGTCTTCAATTCACTCTTCACTAATGCCTCTGGCCATCTACTCTCTATAATGCCTCTTTGCTTCTCTAAGGATAGTCTGTTGACCTCTTCTGCCTTCTTACCAATAATATCCAGTATTTCCCTTGCTTTCTGTCGATGTTCGGGTACTTCTCCAAGAATTTTGCCCAGAACAGCCTTTGGCTGAGACTTACCCGAATGTGTATAAGCATTAACAAAAGTGAACTTCTCAATTAATTCATTTAGTTTTTTATTCATTGAAACATTGGACAAGTTTCGTTTCATGGTAATATCCCTATATTGCTTTAACGGAATACCTAACTACTCCTTTTCTTGCATATTAGAGTATTATATTTACCCTGAATAAAACACTTGTAATTCAATTCATGATGTAAATCGGTATCAGTTTATCGGAAGGTCTACATAAAATGAATTCAAAAAGAACTGAGACTGGAGAAAGAAAATCCGATCATATTAAAGTCTGCATGAAGGAGGAGGTTCAATCTAAAACTATAACGACTGGTTTTGAGGACATATGTCTAATTCACAAAGCTCTTCCAGAAATTGATCTAAAAGATGTGAGTACCACTACTGAGATATTGGGTCATAAACTGTCCGCACCAATAATTATTGCCGGAATGACCGGTGGGACCCAAAAGGCGGTTAAAATAAATGCGGCTTTAGCAGAAGCTGCAGAGAAACTAGGTTTGGGTATGGGAGTAGGTAGCCAAAGGGCAACTTTAGAGGATAGACAGCAGTCTTATTCATACAAGGTGGCAAGGCTAAAGGCACCAAACATTTTCCTTATCGCGAACATTGGTTGCCCTCAGCTTGTTACAAAAGATGGTTTTAGAGAAGCAAAGTTGGCGATAGATATGATCAAAGCTGACGCTTTAGCTATTCATCTTAACCCTCTTCAAGAGGCTGTTCAAGCTGGAGGCCAAACTAGTTTCAGAAAAGTTTTGAATAAAATTAAAGTGATAGCCGATCGGTTGGAGGTGCCAATCATTGCTAAGGAAACTGGTGCGGGTATAGCAGCGCAGGAGGCAAAGATGCTTGAGAGAGCTGGCGTTAAAGCTATCGATGTAGGTGGAGCTGGTGGAACAAGCTGGGCTGCTGTAGAATATTATCGTGCAAAAGAGCTAAAAAATGAGCTTAATCAAAGGCTAGGATTAACATTCTGGGATTGGGGTATTCCAACAGTCTCAAGTTTAGTAGAGGCTCAAAATTCAACTCATATACCTATTATAGCCACCGGAGGAATCCGAACAGGAATTGACATCGCTAAAGCTTTGGCATTAGGAGCAGACGCTATTGGAATAGCTCTGCCTCTTCTTAAGCCAGCCTTGGAGGGTCCTAAAGCCACTATTACGGCGCTTAGAACATTGACCGCCGAGTTGAAAGTAGCCATGTTTTTAACAGGAGCAAAAAAAGTTGAGAATCTAAAGAAGATTCCAGTTGTAATCACCGGTAAAACTGCTGATTGGCTTAAAGCTAGAGGTATTAATTTTAAAAATTACGGACAACGGGTATTTTCCTAGGGCTTAAGAAAGGCCATAGAAGAGTACCCTACAACCACCCTTCTATCCCCTGTTATGTCCCCCGAGGTTGCATACTTAAGTAGCACACCAATTTCAGCCTTCCGAATCTTTGAGGCAGTGATGGCAGCTATGGCGGGTCCAACACCACACATTGAAATGTTTAGGTTTGATACTATCTGATACAACTCTTCTGCATCAAGTTTTTTCATAGCATCTATCGCCATTTGGTCTTTTCTCTCTGCTGATGTTTGAGACTCATAGTGAGTCATGTCGCTGGAGGCAATAATAACAGCATTCACATCGGTGAGTGCTTTAGCGACAGCCTGTCCAACATCCAATGCTACATCCAATTCTTGAAGTGACATACAAATTGGTACGAATTTAAAGCCCGAGCCTATTACATACTGAATAAAAGGTAGTTGAAGCTCAATAGAATGTTCACTTTCATGGGCATAATTATCTATATCAATATATGAAGAATTTTTCTGAATAGCCTTAGCCAGATCTGAGTCTATTGATACCTCACCAAGGGGTGTTTTCCAAATCCCCTCCACCATAATCGATACACCACTTCCTACTCCCGTATGATTGGGGCCTACAATAACAATAACTGGTGGTTCACCATCCTTCGCCAAAGCTCTATAAGCATGAGCTGCAATAGGACCTGAATACATGTAGCCAGCATGGGGACACAAGAGTGCTTGAATCTTTCTCTCTCCTTCTGGGTTGATTTTAGGAATTTCTTTAGGACCTAGGTCATGGAGAAAACATTCTTGCTCAATTTGTCTTTTAAGTGATGAGGAAGTGCCAGCGTACCACGAGCCAGCAACAGCGGATGGTCTTGTGTACAAAGCTGTTTCACCTAGGTATTAAACCTTGGAGAGTTGTTTATAGTGCTGTCTGTAATCTTGTATCTACAGTTCAGGCTCCGCTTTCTCCGCAATGAGTTTTGCTTCAAAATCTTCAACTGGGGTTGATATGTCTCCATCCGGGGGAATTATTCCTCTTTCAATAGAATATTGTTTCGCCATAAGCCAATAGATCATTGCTAAGGCTTTCCTACCTTTGTTGTTAGTTGGAACGATCAAGTCCGTGTCCTTTAAGATGTTGTCGGTGTCGCACAAAGCTACTACAGGCAAGCCAACTCTTGATGCTTCATTCAGTGCTTGCTCATCAACTGAAGGATCCGTAACAAAAACTACCTGCGGTTCGATATATGAGGGGCAAAGAGGGTTTGTTAAAGCACCTGGTGGAAAACTTCCAGTTAGAGGAATTGTTCCTGTTAGCTCGCAGAATTTTAAAACTGGCTGATGCCCATAAAGGCGTGACGAGGTAACGAGCACTCTATCCGGTTGGAAGGTCGCAAGAAATTTAGCAGCTATCTTAATCCTTTCATCGGTTTTTCTCGTGTCGATTATGAAGAGTCCGTCTGGTCTAACTCGGTAAATGAATGGCGCCATGTCTTTTGTTTTTATTCTTGTTCCAATCTGAATGCCTGAAGACATCAAACTGTCCAAAGGCAATAGATAAGAATAGGTCTCCGCAGCCAATTTTCTTCCTCCTAAATCAAGTTATCCCTGTAGTATTTAAGTTTAGATTTTCAACTTAGCCATCTTGGCGTTTTTACCTAACGTTTCTTCTATCCTTATTAGCTCATTAAGTTTAGCTGCTCTCTCCCCTCCAATAATGCCCGTTTTAATAATAGGGCACTTAAAGCTCACAGCTAGATGTCCCAGATAACCATCACAGGTCTCGCCCGACCTATGTGAAATCACAGGCACGTATCCCGCTCTTTTAGCAAGCTTCACGGTTCTATAAGCATCCGAAATTGTTCCAACTTGGTTGGGCTTGATAATTATTGAATTTGCGGCCTTCATCCTTATGCCTTGTCTAAGTTTCTTATCATTGGTTACGAAAAGGTCGTCTCCGCAGATTAAACATTTTTTAGCCTTTTTTGTCAACTCTGCGAAACCTTCAAAATCATCCTCGTGAAGCGGGTCTTCCACGTAGGCTAATTCATATTTCTCTATGAGGTTCAGAATATAGTCAATTTGTTCTCCTTCACTTCGAGTAGTTTTTTCTCCAGCATAATCATAGCATCTTTTTTTAGGCACCCAAAAAGAAGATGCCGCCACATCCAATGCGACCCTTATGCTTATGCCAGTCTCGTCCGAAACTTTCTCTGATGCATCAAACACCATCTCTATCGCATCTTCATTCCTTGTTCGAGGGGCCCAAGCTCCTTCATCACCTTTACCACCTGTGAAAGTTGGAATCTTTTTTTCAAGAAACTTTCCAACCAATTTATGCACTCTAATGTTGGCTGCAAATGACTGTACGAAAGATTTGCCTCCAAAGGGCAAAACTAGAATTTCTTGTATATCCGGGGTTCCCTTACCTGCATGTTTACCGCCGCCTATGACATTTCCTAATGGATTGGGGATTTCGTACCCATCAGCATCTTTGAAAAGACTGAATAAAGGTTTCTTATGAGATAACGCTGCGGCAGAAGCTATTGCAGTAGATATAGCATAAGAAGCATTTCCGCCTATTCGCCCAAAGTTTTCAGTGCCATCAACTTGGTGCAGAATCTTATCAATAGCTGTTTGGTTTTTAGCATCTACTCCTAATAGTTTTGGTTCAACTAATTTCCTGATCAGTTTTACTGACTCATCTACGCCGCCCTTTGGATAATATTCTACTTCATATTTTCCTTTACTTTTCCCAGCGGGGGCCGCAGCTCGACTTTTTCCACCAGCAGTTTTAACCTCTACCTCTATGGTTTCTTCTCCTCTGCTGTTGAAAATCTTCCTAGCGTTGATTGCTTCAATAATAGAAAGACATCTCAATCACACCATCCTCAAACTAAATTCTAGTCTAATCTTTATTAAATATCTGATAACTTGGAAAAAATCTTCGCAGGCATTTTAATGAAATCAGCGATGGACCGGGAGTAGGTTGAAAATTTCTTTCTAATGCGGAATAAGCCTACTTGGGATTGCATCAAGGCTTGGAGATTAGAGTGAATCTTTCAGATTTTATTCTGCTAGTTTACTTTTATTATAGAACTTTAGAATTTCATCTATTACTTCAATATTGGCGATAAGCATTCTGCGGCAGCAATATCTTTTCAATCCCAGATTGTCAAGGGTCTCTTTTGGGTCTTCGTTTTTACTAATTCTCTCAGCAAATTCTTCCCATTTATCCCCAATAACTGCGCCACAAGTGAAGCAACGTACAGGAATTTGAAAGTTTTCTCCCACCTATAAAGAATCTTATTACTGATGCTCTAACGAGCTTCGATTATTTAACTTTTGATCTATTTATTTTCTATCGGTAGGATTTCTGTCTCCTGCGTCTTGCACCTATTCCCCCGAACTGCTTAACTTCCTTTCTTCTGGAATCTCCAGCCAACATTGACCTATCGTATTCAGTTAAAATTCGCTTAATTTTTGCGTTTTTAAACCAATTGTAAATTCCACGAGCTATACTCATCCGAGCAGCTTCAGCTTGACTCATAAAACCGCCACCCTTAACATTCACATCAATATCTAATTGTTTCCGAAAGTCTTCAACCAGCATAAGTGGCTCTAAAACTTTAAGCCTAGCAACTTCAGGGTTTAACAATTCAACAGGTGTCTTATTCACTCTCACATTCCCAAAGCCTGGCCTTATAATCGCTTTCGCAATGGCCGTTTTCCTTTTTCCAATAGCTATACGTGGTTGTTTCCTTACCGGCATGTTAACCTACTTCCTACAACCTATCTCTTTGGTTAAAACTCCTAGAGTGACATAAGAACATCTTAGTTTTAAAGCTGAGGCCTCATCGATAGTTTGAAACTCCTTCCCTGCAATATCGGAAGGTATATTTATGTTAACTTTAAGGGATTTGAAAGCTCTTTTACCTTTCTCCTTATCCATAGGAAGCATCCCTCTAATCACCCTTCTGAGCATCGTATCAGGTCTTCGAGGATGGTGAGGTCCATACTTCGGGTTGGCTCTACCTACTACTTCTAAAAATTTTTGAAGTTCCTTCAGTTTACTTGTTTTTTTTTCCTGAAAAAACAGCCTTCTCAGCATTAATTATTACTATTTTCTCCCCTGAAAGAAGTCTCTTTGTAACGCTGCTAGCTAATCTCCCCACAATGAGATTTGTGGCGTCTACAATAGCGGTATCTTTGATGGTCGCTTTCATTGTTTTCACCTAATGATTTTTATTTTAGAGCCCTTTGGGTTTTGCATCATCAATTCTTCAATATTCAGACATTTTCCGTTTGTACTCTGGATTTTTTCTTTGGCTTTTTCAGAGAAGGAAAAAGCAGCTACTGTCACTGGATGCTTAATGATTCCCGCACTTAGCACCTTCCCAGGCACTATTACTGTATCATTGTCCTCTGAATACCTGCTAATCTGACTTATGTTCACTGCCAGTCTTCTTCTTTTAGCCTTTTTTAAATAGTCTGACATCTTCTTCCAGATATTAACCTGTTCCTCTCTTGACTTCTTATGTAGCAATCTTATTACTCGCAATCGTTCAAGGTTTGCAACTTTAGTTTTCAAGTTTTTATCCCATCTTCTTAACTTCTTTCATCAATTTTTCAATCTTTCCAGTAAAAATCTTAGTTGCTTCGCTCAATATTCTTTCAGCTGGTAAGCACCCAGTAGATTCCACATTGAAAATAAAAGAGTTTACATCTCCTTCAACCTCAATTGCAGGAGGCTTTTTCGGGCATTTTTTAACGCACTCAAGACATAATGTACAGTCTAACAATCGTTGAACAGAGAGTTTTCCCTGCTTAATCCCCAAGACTCTCTTCGGACAAGCTTTAACACACTCTTCACAAGCATCGCAGGTTTTTTTATTGATTTCAATTATCGGAACATATTTGTAGGCACAAGCTGAGACTGGTTGCCATTTTGCGTGTTGTTTTCCCATGCCTAATTTAGCATGAGCTTCAAATCTTAACCTCTGCCCCGGTACAATCTTAGTAATAGGAATCTTTTCAGATGTTGGAGCAATGTCAGAGTCTTCAAACTTTAAATCACCCGAGTAAACCACTCTTGTCGAACCCTCTGCCTCAACCTCCAAAGTCGCCAAAGCCCTACACCTATTGCAGCCCATTTCACTTTTACACTCGCATTCTTCAGGGAGAACATAGGTGTCTAAATCTGTCTTAAGTGGAATCAAACCAATGCGGTGGGCCATGACCTCATCATTCATTGCGGATGTATTCTCGTAGAAGAAGATATCATCAATCGTCATTGATGGAACTTCACTGAGCACGATTCGACGTAGAGCATTGACAAAGGCGGGGTATGAGTCTGATAAAATAAAACGCAAGTAATTGTCTTTTCTATCCAGAATCTGTATCTTCATATCACTTATTCAACCCTTAACATGACCGATGAAAAGCACCCTATATTATATAACTTTGACTTAAAAAGCATGATTCTACGTCTCTAACTTTTTAAAAGTTAACTATGAAGTAACCGATGTTACTGAAAACTGTGTATTATACCTTTTTCAGTCATCATCAGTCTTTTTTGAGCATATATTTACGCGCATATCTTCCCAGTGAGGTCTAGTCAGATAAAAAAGAGTAGAGCAAATTTCTTTTTACGCCTCTGGCAAGACGTTTGTTGATATCCCTAGCCCCTCAACTAAAATAGACTTGTAGGTTTCGATAACCTCCTTTTTTGGGCTAACACTTAGCTTTGGTGATGTTTGTGCTATCATAACACCGCTCTTGAGAATGCTGATTGAAAGTTCACCCGATTTTTTGAATGTTATGCCGAACGTTCCAGATGTTTTTATAGAGAAACCTCTTTCAATCAGAATGCTACGCAGTCTTTCAAGATTAATTTCGACTCTTCTTTTCGGTGAAATTACAAAGTTCCTTCGGCCATCTCTAGCGCAAGTCTCTTCAAAAAATTGGTTTACTAATGGCTCTGCGATTGCAGGACTAATGCCGCAGACTGGGCATTTTTCTTGACGGGCTAAGTCAATAATGTCAAACGTCAGTTCTCTAAGGTCTATATAAATCAACTTATTCAACAACTTTGGTTCTTTACCTGTCAATAGCCTAATCGCCTCAGAAACTTGGACAGCACTAACCATGCTGAGTACTGATGGATGAGCTCCTACTACACCACATTTAGGCAGGTCATCATTTCTAAGTCCCGGCATAAAACATTCTATGCATGCAGTTTGACCCGGTACTATTGTGGTTGCGTTACCGAAAACCTCTATAGCCGCTCCAAAAATATAGGGTATTTTGAGCTTGTTGCAGGCTCTGTTAACAATGTAGCGAGGCTCAACTCTATCCAATCCATCCAAAACTACATCTACGTTACCTAGCAATTCCTCTGCGTTTGTCAAATTCAGGCTCTCAGGAAATGGATCCAATTTCACATCAGAGTTTAGTCTGCTTAATTTTCGGAGTGCTGCCTCAACTTTAGGTTGACCTATTGAATCTTCGTCGTATATGTATTGTCTGTGAAGATCTGAACGCGAAACTATGTCTCTATCAACAATACGTATGTATCCTACGCCAATCGCGACAAGATTCAAGGCTAGTGGGGTTCCTAAACCACCCAACCCTAAAATGCATGCTTTAGCCTCTTTGAGTTTTAGTTGTCCATCATAACCTATCTCCTTCAAGGCTACTTGCCTTGAATATCTCTCTAATTCCGCATCCGAAAGTTCTCGGTTCATCTCTGAAAATCGTCCGCTCATTTTTTCTTTAGAAATATCTGGAAATCTTCATCCGTTTTGGTAATGGTTAAAACTTCATGTCCATGATCCTTAGCCCAGGCAGAAATATTATCCGAAGACATGGGGTCGTTGGATATTACTTCCAATATCTTTCCAGAATCGATTTCTGCAACTTTCTTGGTGGTTTTTAACAGTGGATAGGGGCATCCTTCACCCTTTACATCCAATACGGAATCTGCTTTTATATGTGACATTCATAATCACCTAAAAAACTAAACTTGTGTCAGCCTCCAATACTAAAGATGCAAAACCCTCCGCGTCTATAGGTCTCACTCCGTTTATCATCTCTTCCTCATGAACACCTTTCGCGTTCAGGTCTTTTTGGAGGGCGTAGAATTCAACTCCTACTTGTGATATATTTCTAATATTCTGTTCTATATTTGGAAGCTCCAATCGTTTTTCATCAACTTTAATATACTCACCGGGGTTCTGACCTGTTACGGCGCTATGGACTCCTTCTCCGGCAAAAACTACTTTAGTCTGAACTTCAGCAGTAGGTCCTGTGCCCGCAAATAGTATAGCTCCAAAAGGATCTTCACTTCCATAGGGTGCCTTTGTGATCACAATTAATAATTTTTTCATACATCCAACCTCCCTATTCGTTACGTTAGTGCTATCGTCTTATCGCTCTCTCTAATCCACCTCAGAGCATCATAAAGTCCACCAATTATTACACCATTAGCCATTTCGTCGGTTATACCTCTGGCGTTGGTGCATCTAATACAAGCTATATAGCTTAGCTTTGGGTTAAACTGCCCTCGTTTAATAATGTCAGACCACAACTCGCCGACGTTAGGAAGCTCCTTTGTAAATTGCTTATGGTGCGTAATGTATGTTCCATCCAAGTAGGCGAAGACGTTCACCTGATATCCTTTCTCATGGGCTTTTTGAGCAATTCTAAAAGCGGTGTATGGTAACTCATCGCTGTATGGACCCCGTAGCAAAATTAATGTTAAAGTTTTCATCTTTTGCCATCACCTAGAACCAGACAGTTCTGTCAGATTTCTCCATTGTAATATCGACCAGTTCATCTAATGTGGAGACCTTAACGTCTTTCGCGATTTTCTCTGAAGAAATGCCGCGAGCTTTCAATGAAACGTCTTCAGCTAAAATGTTAATTCCTCTGTCGATCAAATCCTGAACTCCTAGAACATTCGCATTGTCTTTTTCTTTCTGTCCTTTTCTTGCGACGAATACACCATCTTCAACGAGAAAAACCGTTGTGTTTACGCCCTTCTCCTCAGATGATGCAGCCAGATTCAATGCTAGGCTTGCTTTTTCTGAACTATTTGATAGTAAAATTAACAAGGTTGTCACAATGAAATCTCCAACTAGCCTCCAGATATTGCTGGAAGGATAGATACTTTATCTCCATCAGCCAGTTGAGTTGCTAAACCTTTTGCGAAAATAACATTCTTGCCATTGACATAGAAATTTAGCAATCTTCTGGGCTTACCAGTTGAATCAAAGATTTTATCTCTGAATGGGTCACCATAGATTTTAACAAGTTCCTTTATGGCTTCCTCAAGTGTTGATGCTGATACTTCGATGATCTTTTCACCCTTAGCGATGTTCGCTAACACCGATGGTAAGAATATTTTCACATTACTCATTTAGATGACGCCTCTGTTTTTTTGATAGTATCTGAGTTTAACTTATCCATGTTTTTCATCACTTCTTTTACCCTGTCACTAAATGTTATTTAATATATAATATTTGTTGAAAGAAATATTCCAATAAGAATAAATAGAGTTCCTGTATAATGTTGAACATGTCATTGCCTGAACTTTCACAGATAGAATACAGAAGAAAACTTTTGGAACTCACGCAGAAGCAGCTAGCTAAGAAGACAAACATCTCCCAAAGCTTGATCGCTAAAATAGAATCCGGAAAAGTAAAACCAAACTATGGCTTTGCTAAACGGCTCTTTGATACACTGACTCGACTTGAAAGTGAAAAAATGCGTGAGAAGGAAAAGACAGCCAAAGAAATTATGACTAAAAATATCGTTAGCTGCACAACATCTCAAACGCTAAGTACCGTCGGTGGCACGATGGTTAAGAATAGCATCAGTCAAATACCCGTATTCGATAACGGTAGAATAGTGGGTTCAATCAGCGAGAGAACTCTTATTAGTGCACAAATAAACCACGACGCCAAGGAAGCTTCTATTTTGCCTCTAAGCAAGATCATGGAACCCACATTTCCTATAGTCGACATCGCTACCACACGGTCAGTCCTTTATAGCCTACTTCGTCATTGTCAAGCTGTACTAGTTGTAAACAAGGGGAAAATAGTTGGTATAGTTTCACGCGCAGACCTTCTTAGATAAATGAATTTATTGTGCAGTCATGATTACTTGCGTATTGGAAGTAATAATTTGATTAAACCTGACACGATTCTAATCCTTGATTTTGGAGGGCAGTATTGTCACCTTATCGCAAGAAGGATTAGGGATCAAAAGGTTTTCTCAGAAGTAGTTCCGCCTAACATACATCCTAACAAAATCTCGGCTTTGAAAGAAAAATTTAACGTAAAAGGAATAATACTATCAGGTGGCCCATCAAGTGTTCATAAGAAAAACACTCCCAATTTTGCTCCCCAGATTCTAGATATGAATATTCCCGTCTTAGGTCTATGTTATGGGCATCAGCTAATCTCGCACATCTCTGGGGGGAAAGTAAAGACAGGGAGTAATCGGGAATATGGCATAACACATGTGATGATAGATAAACCGATTGGCGTGCTAAATGGTTTGAATAAGAAAGAAAAAGTATGGATGAGTCATGGTGACACAGTTCTTGAACCTCCCCCTAAATACCAGATTTTAGCTCATACAGAAAACTGTCCAGTAGCAGCTCTGAGACACAACAAGAAGCCGATATATGGGTTACAGTGGCACCCTGAGGTTGTTCATACCAAAAAAGGAGATTTGATGCTGAAGAACTTCATTTTTGAAGTCTGCAGATGTAAACAAAACTGGGTGATGGATGATTTTATTCAAAAATCCACTGATGAGATAAAACAAAAAATCCAGGATGATAAATGCATTGTAGCTCTAAGTGGGGGTATCGACTCAAGTACTGTGGCTATACTGGCAACGAGAGCTGTTGGAAAAAATTTAACGGCTGTTTTTGTTGACCATGGATTTATGCGCAAAGGTGAACCCGACTTCGTAAAAGATGTGTTCATAAAATTGGGTGTAAACCTGATATCTGTAGACGCAAAAGAGAGGTTCTTAAAGAAAATACAAGGCGTGAGAGATCCAGAATCAAAGAGGAAAATTATCGGTGAGGAATTCATCAGAGTTTTCGAAGAAGTCGCAAAAAAAATTAAAGCAAAATATTTGTTGCAGGGAACAATCTACCCAGACAGAATAGAATCTGGCTTCAGTAAAGATTCAGAAAAAATCAAGACACACCACAATGTCGGAGGCATACCTGCCAATGTCGAATTCAAGGAAATTGTTGAGCCATTGATGAACTTGTACAAGGATGAGGTTAGAAAAGTTGCAGAGAAACTTGGGTTACCCAGAGAAATTGTGTGGAGGCAACCTTTCCCTGGTCCTGGTTTGGCTGTGAGAATCGTAGGTAAAGTAACTCAGCAGAAAATAACTGCACTTAGTAAAGCAGATAAGATTGTAGAAGAGGAAATAGAAAAAAGTGGTTTGAATAAAAGTTTGTGGCAGTATTTTGCAGTTTTAACCGATACTAAGAGCACTGGGGTAAAAGGTGACTCTCGAGCATATGGGTACACCATTGCGGTTAGAACAGTAGAAAGCATGGAAGCTATGACGGCCAGTTATGCAAGGGTTCCATATGAAATTCTGGAAAAAGTTTCTACTCGGATAACTAACGAGATACCTCAAGTGACAAGGGTTGTTTATGATATTACTCATAAACCTCCATCAACTATCGAATGGGAATAACTTACAAAATATATCAGTGAAATAATCTCAAATCACGTTTTTTCCGAAGAAATGAATTTAGTAAAAACTGTTTTTGGCTTATAGTTGGTGAGGCAGCGGGGATTTGAACCCCGGCTATCTGTTCAATGGCGTTGTTAGTAATGAACTCCAGCGGACTAGGCATCTTAGTCTGCAATGATGCTCCCCAGGTTCCTCGCTTTTAAGCTCTGGGATCTTCTTGGCAGACCTTACATTGGTAGGTTTTGACCAAGCTAGACGACTGCCCCTTAACCTTTCCTGTTGCCTGTCTCTTAGATGGTTGGTTGCAGATATTTTAGACTTTGCGAATTCTCACTAAAAACCGATAAACTTAATATCTCACGCAAAATGCAGGTTTCTATGGTGGATATTTGGAGAAGAGATTAGTTCTTTTTACTTCTATTATTGGGATGTAGGTCGTTTGAGGATCGGTACCAAGTTGGTCGCTGTAAGACACCTCATCTCGATATCTGTTGTATGTTGCATATTTTTTAGGCGCTTTCTCGTTGCACTCTGTGTAATATATTAGCGGAGGACCCCCTAAAGTTAACGCTTGTATGAAGTAAACACACTTTCCCTCTAAGGTAATTTGCTGAAGAAATGGAGTTGACAATGATGAAACAAGACGAATCAAATCTTCAGCATTTTTTAGCTGAACGTAAGTTTGCTCCATAAAATCCTCTGCCTCGGAGATAAAATTGAATTACCTGCAAATGAGTATATGAAGCTACCTATCCAGGGGAATAAACGAAATTATCCTTCTGAAATTTTGCTCGTGGGGGTTTCGTTTATACTTTCTGAGATTTTCTATTAAACCCTCCCTATCTATATTTCCCAGTATCTTCCTTACGCTCAAAGATAGTTTGCTACCAATGAAGAGGTATTGGCAGAGTGAAGTTAAATTCGAAGTTTTCCGGTTTGTGCTTGCTGTTTCAAAATCAATTATGCGAGGCGTATCTTTTCTATCTACTATAATGTGCTTTGGAGCTTGGCTTAGTTCTCCATGATCTAACCCTATCAAATCGAGTCTTTGACACTGAGTTAGGGCTTCCCTTAACGTTTTCTTTAACCGAGCCTTCCTTCGCCTTCCCTTCAGATTTGCAACCCATTTAGGTATGGCGGTTCCTTCGATTAGTTCCATTAGAATGAAGTTCTTAGTGTAACTGTGAAATGTTGGACCTACTTTAATGCTGTTGGCTTTTTTGAGCATTTTTACCTCATGAAAAGTGTTAATCCTATCCGCATCCATTCGCCTTATCTTTAACGCATATGAGGCGCCATCCTCCACCTGGGCTGAAACAACAATACCTACGTAACCTTTACCTAAAACCCGAAAATTCGTGATAGTCATTGGGCCTGAGGGTTCAATAAATTTGACGCCTAGTTTTTCTATTTCCCTTAACCGTTTATGGAACTCTTTTTCA
>JBDRNN010000179.1:0-9871 GCA_043811145.1 Candidatus Bathyarchaeota archaeon | reverse complement strand
ATACTTCAATATATTTGTGTAGTATTTTTTGCATTCGTAAAGATCTCTGTACGTGAGCCAAAAATTAAATAAAAGATTCGAAGCTTACCATACCATCAATTTGTTACCTTCTTAAGTAGGAAATCACTGATGTTTAACCTGAAACCTGATCGCAAGGCAATAACCAAGCTCATTGGTGGTCTACATTTCAGGGTTTCTATGCTAAAGCTTCAGAGAATCATTACCATCGTTTCAGTGACGCTAATAGCTTTTACTGCTTTCGCGATCCGAATTCTACCTCTAAGGTGGGGAGCATTCCTATCAGAGTTTGACTCATTTTGGCATTTTTATGTTGCTGAGCGGGTTGTAGATTACGGTTTTCTCTCCATCTTCGGATGGGTAGACATGAGAACATGGTTCCCGATGGGACGCATAGTCGATGTCACTACCCCAATGGGGCTGCCTTACACTCTTGCTACCTTGTATCTATTAGTGAAAAATCTGGGATTTGAGGTTGCCCTTCTCGATGTGGCGATTTTCTTCCCCCCTATTATGGCTGCAGTTGCATGCATCGTCATCTATTTTCTTGGGAAGGATATCGGAGGCAGAGAGGTTGGTTTACTATCTGCGCTATTTCTTGCATTCAATGCCGCCTACATTAGCAGAACCACTCTGGGATTCCTTAAACATGAGACTATTGGCGTCTTAGCTATCGTACTAATCATGTATCTCTTCCTCAGGGCAATCGACTCAAGAAGATCGGTAGAAAAAGGCTTATTTTATTCAGTGCTAGCAGGTTTAGCTATTGCTTACCTGAACATCTCATGGGGCGCCTTTGTTTACGTTCTCGGGGTTATTCCCGTTTTTGTAATTGTTATGGTGATGCTAAGGCGTTACTCTTCGCGCCTCTTTATGTCTTATAGTATAGCAATGGGTCTTGGTCTTCTTCTGGCGGTGCCTTTCCCACGTCCCGGCTTCGAAATTTTAACAACCGTCGGAGTCCTGCCGGTGATAGCAGGTTTCATAGTGCTTCTCATAGGGGAGTTGATAAGACACCTGAAAACCCCCCAGTCGAAGCTTATACTGACAATTGCAATCTTAGCTGGAGTTACTGTGGGCGGTCTTGCTTTAGCTCAGACAGGAGCTATTTCTCCCATTGCCGCTAAAATAATCACCGTCCTAGACCCAAGTCAAAGATCAATATTAGCGGGGCCAATAGTTGAGTCTGTTGCTGAACATCGAATCACCACATGGGCCGCCTTCTTTGTTTCCTTTGGAAGCATACTCTTTTTGGCACCACTAGGATTCTTTTTTGCGCTAAAGCGCAGACGTGGAGAAGACATATTCCTAATAGTCTTCGGAATGACCGCTCTTTACTTCGCCTCGTCTTTTGTAAGATTGACACTTATCATGGCTCCAATCTTTGCTTTGTTAGCTGCGTATGCTTTCGTAAAAATAACCAAACCCTTCTTCGAGAAAGATTCAAAGGTTATTGCACATAGTCGAAAATTGAAAATTTCTCATCTTCGTTCTGCTCCCCAATTGGGGATAATCTTGATATTAGTTTTAGCTTTGATTTTGGCTCCAACTTTCTTCCGTTCAGTAGACAACGCTTATACACCGACAACAATAGCGTCATCCAGCTTACCCGTTCGTAGTTATCAGGGTGATTGGCTTGAGACATTAGCCTGGATCCAGGATAATGGACCTCAAAATTCAGCCATTTTATCGTGGTGGGACTATGGGTACTGGATTGCTATAGGTGGGAACAGTACCACTATAGCTGATAACGCAACTTTGAATACCACTCAGATTGCAAACATAGGGCAGATTCTGCTTTCAAATGAAACTACAGCCTTCAATTTGTCGAAACAATACTATGATACTGACTATATTTTGATTTTTGTGACCACTCTTCCGACAAACGATATTAGAAATTGGCCTCAGGGGCACCAGCCTGCTGGTTGGGGCGATGAAGGGAAATGGTTTTTTATGGCTGACATTGCTCAGGACACTCATCCCGAAATCAGCAGAGTGAATGTAGATAAAAATCAAGATAACTTGCCTGATGAGGATACATTGTTGGGTAAAATGATTCGCTTCTCAGTCGGTATGCCTGTAACTTTAACTGATTCTGAAATAGTATTTGTCTCGTCGTCTCATCAGTACATATACGCAGCGGAACCTAAATTTACGGCTCAAGTAATTATTCTCAAAGCTACATAACTTAGCTATGTAATGTAAGTAACTTTCTCCTCATCTATCTTCTTTGTTTTGATTCCTTCAATCTCCTCCTTCATTTTTTCAATTTTCTTCCATAACACTTTAGATTTTGCTATCTGGTCATCAAGACTATTTTCATCTATTTTAATTCCAATTATTTCCTTCAATATTCTTTTAAATGAACTCGGGTCGGGTATGTGCCCCAAAGTTCTGCCTAGGAGACAGGCGGCATCTAAATCCATCGTCTTTGCAGTGCTTACGATCAGCCCAACAGTGCCCAGTATAGGCATGCCTGGCCTTACCTCGGCGCCGGCAGATTTGATTCTCTGTAAAAGTTTTTTGTTTGTTGCAGCGCATAAGACGTCTGCCCCATTTGAGGGTGGTGCACTAAATCCGCCTAAGGTTATTATGAACTTTACATTATGATTCTTCGCAAATTCGACAACTTTCTTTGAAAGGTTATACTGTCCTTCAATTGTTTGAGTATCGCCAGTTACGATAATCAAGTCGTTTTTGGATGAATCGGGGGGCATTCCAAAAATAAAAATTCAATCTGAGTGGTCTTACACTTCCATTTTTTTTAACTATAGTTTGGTGAGGAAAGTATGGGGAATATAGCTCTGCAAACTTCTTCATCTGCAATTTTTTATAAGGTATGTTGCAGCTATTTTGCCAACATATCCTAAACCGGGCATCCCTTCTATTAAGATAGGGTTTTTAAGGGGTACCTTCATTTCTCTTATGAAAGCTTCCTTCACTAACTTTTTCTTCCTTTATAGCTCGTCTGTACCTTGCATATTTGTCCTCTATCGAGAACTTTGGTGGATGAGGCATATGGACCTCTCCGCCACATTTTGGGCAGTTACTCTGATTAAATGTATACTCGCCGCATGCCCTACATTTTCTTAATAACCATCCAGTCAAAAATCTTCAGCCTCAAATTATAGTGCTTTTAAACATAATGTTCACATTGCAGGCTACACGTTGGTTTATTGAGAAATTACCTCAAATTTTCCGCATATATTTGCTCTGTCCGCCTGTCTTCTTAATCTCTTGAACTGCATAGTCCCCTATCTCTTGCACCGTTTTTTCTGCATCTTTATAGTTTTTTGCAGTAACCTCTACCGCGTATCTTGGTGCGCCTATAGTGTAAATTTCAACTTTTGTTTCTTTCGCTCTTTTTAATGTGCTGCATTGTGTTAATATTGCCTTTATTTTTTTTATTCCATCAGGATCTGTTGATGTCAACTCTAAAATTCCCTTGATCTTAACAGTTTGTAACTTTATCTTCTGATTTGCTATTTCGATGAGCGCTTTTGTCCAGTCGGGAGATATGTTTAGACGGTCGGCGGCTTCCTGGCCTTTCTCCGCCAATTCTTCTAATCCTTTATAAGCTTCTCCAAACTTCGTCTCCAGTTTCTCCAGTATCTCATCCACAAATTTTTCAGGGTCCAACTTCAGTTTCTCAGCAGTAACCTGTAAAAGAGATATGGCTTTTCTTTGTCTCTTCCAATTTAGGAGTTTATCTTGCCGTTCTCTTCCGCTTACCCTTTTTAGGGAGAGGTCTATTTGCCTCTTCTCGTGGTCAACTCTAAGAACCTTTAAAACCGTCTTCTGTTTTTCTCTAGCAAAATCCCTTATGTTTTTAACCCAAGTGGAAGATAGTTCCGATATGTGAAGAAAACCCTCAACTCCTTTGTATTCGTCTAAACTAACGTAAGCACCATAGTCCGTTATCTTTGTAACCGTTGCTAGGATTAGTTCCCGTGTCTCAGGTAGAGATTCTTCGTTTTCAGCAACATCGCTCAATTAATAGCCCTCAACAATTACCGCTAAAAGCTTTTAATGTTTATAAGACTATTTCATCAATCCAGCGTCGATTTTTAATGTTTGATGAAAGTTAGAACATCTCCATCCAAAAGCCGATGTTCTAGACTGACTTTCTGTCCACCATGCTTCACGCTTTTTCCCCATACCTGAGCGTATCTCAGCTCATTTTTCAGGTTTCGATGGATTTTGTTGCATGCATCTCTCACAGACGAGTCTCTTTTGATAATCAAAGGTTCCTCATAGTCAGTTTTGCCTCCGCGGGGGCGCATATAGATCTTGATGAACCCCAATTTTTCATTAATAGCTTGCTTAAGGGGTTCCAGGTTTACGTTTGTATTCGCGGATATGGGTATGAATTCTTCTTTCACACTTGTTTTGAGTTCCCTAAGGAAGCCTTCATTGACTAGGTCAGTTTTGTTTATGACGGTAAGGCTTTGCGGGTAGACTCTTGTGCCAGCTATGGCGTCGATGAGCTGATCGTCAGTTACGTCCTCATGAAATGTCGCTCGGGCATTGTGAACACCGTTAATTCTAAGAATTTCTGTTGCCAGTTGTTCACTCATTTTTGTAAGCTTAACAACTTGATGAACTGTTACTCCACCCGTTGTTGTTTTGTCAATCGTGATTTTTGGTGGACTTTCATCGGGGCGTATTCCAATGGCTCTAAGTTCCTTTCTTAATACTTCAGTTGCTCGAGGTTGGAAAACATCCAGTGTGAAAAGTATGAGGTCAGCGTTTCGGGCAACAGACAGAACACGATGTCCTAGGCCCTTGCCTGAGGATGCGCCTTTAATTATTCCGGGTAGGTCAAGAATTTGAATTTTAGCACCTCTATATTCCATTATGCCGGGAACAACAGTTCTTGTTGTAAACTGGTAAGATGCTACTTTTGACTTTGCGTTGGTTAACCTATTTAGCAAAGTTGACTTTCCTACGCTTGGAAGACCGATTAGCACGATAGTTGCGTCCCCGCTTCTTTTGATGTCGTAACCGGTGGAGGCGGAGCTTTTGTGTGTAGTAGCGGTCTCCTGCTCTCGTCGAAGTTTTGCAAGTTTAGCCTTAAGGACTCCGAGGTGGTGTTCCGTTGCCTTGTTTACTTGAGTACGATGAATTTCATCCTCTATCTGTTTGATTTTTTCCGGAATGCCCATGTTTTCTTTCTCTCTTTCACGCCTGCATGAATTCTGCAGTTTTGTTCTTATGATTCTTTATTTATGTTTATTGTACGTTTGTCTTTTTATAATGGTAGGCTCAACTCAATTTTCTATCTGTGCAGAGCTGTCTAAAAAACTTATGAACAGGTCAATGATGTATCACAAATCAGATTTCGCTATTAATTCCTTCTTCTCTTTTCTTGTCTTTCTTTTCAGTTGACGTTCTCTATGCATCGCTTCTTTTCTGCTTTTGTATTTTTCACTATAAACCAATTTTGCAGGTATTCTAGACCTTGTAAACTTGGCGCCTTTGCCTGTGTTGTGCGCTTCAATCCTTCGCTTAAGGTTGACCGTATGTCCGGTGTACAACTCTCCGGTTGAGCATTCAAGCATGTACACATAGAAGTTATTCTTTCGCATTTGTATAGTAACTTATTTTGTTTTTTCTATAAAAATATCTTGACACCGTTATCGTTAAGGTTATTTAGCCAATTCACAGTTGCAAATAAAATTCGAGAACTATTTGCGTAAAGTCAGTTTATATTTAAATCGAAGCCAGTGGCATATCCTATTAGAAGGGTGATAGCTTTGAGTGATGGGGAATTTGAGAGGTTGCGTCTAGCAAAAAACAGGGTGCAAAGTGAAATATCAGAATTAGAGCAGGAGCTAGATCACCTTCGTCATTTGCTGACTGTGATTGAAAACCAAATGACCCAAAAAGGTTTTAGAGAGGCAAAGGCTCCACAAGAACCTACCCCTGCTCCTCAAGCAGTTGTTGAGAAGGCACCTTCAACTCCGTCTTTAATTCCTCCGAGCTTCGAACAAATTATTTCCCTAAAGGCTATGGATGGTTTTCATCTCGCAAGCCTTTATTTAGGAAAAAATGAGTTGAAAGTGGTTCCGGTGGAGGAAATAGCATTCAAAGTGACAACTCCGCCCTTTCAGCAATTTCTCATAACTAAAGTTCTAAATGGAATGGTTGAAAAGGATAGGGAAGAAGCGGTGGCTGGATTCATCGACCTCGAGGAAATTCTAAGCTACAGAATCCGCCAGGATGGAGATATTCTTAAGGAAATTATCATACGAAACCTAGGAGATGAACAGAGAACAGTTACCGTTCGAAATTCTATCCGATGGACTTTGGAAAAAATGCATGAAAAAATGAAACTATAGTTCATCAGCTCAAAATATCCTTGACACTATAAACCTGCTGAAAATTTATCATGGTTCAAACTATAAGATTAACGAAAGCAAGATGAAACCTAAAATATATGTCACTAGAAAAATTCCTGAAGAAGCCCTTAACATATTAAAACGCACAGCTGATGTGAAGGTTAACTCTAGTAAATATGGGTCATCCAAAAAAGTTTTGATGAGAAAAATCAAAAATGTTGAAGGTCTCTTTTGACTTCTCTCCGATCCTATTGATGTTGAGGTCATAAACTCAGCAGAGAGGTTAAGAGTCATAAGTACATATGCCGTAGGCTACGATAATATATCCGTTGAAACTGCTACAAAAAGAGGAATTTACGTAACTAACACGCCCGATATCCTCACGGAAACTACGGCAGATTTAACTTGGGCATTGCTGCTAAGCGTCGCCAGAAGGATTGTTGAAGGAGATCGATGTATTCGAATCGGAGAATGGAATATAGCTTGGGCGCCTATGTTTATGGTCGGGTCTGATGTCTATGGAAAAACTTTGGGGATAATTGGTCTAGGAAGAATTGGTGAGGCTGTGGCGAGGAGAGCTAGCGGCTTCAACATGAGAGTTATTTACTATTCGAGAAAAAGGGAAGCTGAAGTTGAGAAGAGGTTGAAAATAGAATTCGCGGATTTGGATGCACTGTTAAAAGAGTCGGATTATGTTAGTCTTCATGTGCCATTGACGAAAGAAACCTATCACATGATTGGCAAAAAAGAGCTTTCCATTATGCAGAAAACCGCTTATTTAATTAACACTTCTAGGGGACAAGTTATTGATGAAAAAGCACTCTGCAAAGCTTTGAAAAGAAACATGATTGCCGGAGCAGCTCTCGATGTCTATGATAAAGAACCTACAAGTAAAAATAACCCTCTCATTAAACTTGACAATGTTGTACTAACGCCACGTCTTGGAAGTGCGTCTCTTGAAACCAGAGTGAAAATGGCAAATCTGGCTGCAATAAATCTCGTAAGCGTGTTGGAGGGAAGAATACCTAAAAACTTGGTTAACAGAGAACTAGTGGAGATCAAATCTTAGTAGTTGTTTTCACTTCATGTCGTTTAAACACATTTAGGAGGAAGGATTGTTTGAAGACATCTGTTGATGCGAGAATAACTTATAGACTACTAAGTCATACTGGAGAGTAACCATTATATATTCAAGAGACAAGTCCTTCTCCAAGGTGCCGAGGGTTGCTAGCAAGGCGAGAGGTTATTGACTCATGGTTAGTTCAACATCCCACGATTGAAAAATGGATCAATGAACAGACAAGCAAATCCACTCGTAATCTCTATAGCATATCTGCATACAACTACTTCCTATTCTTGAAGAAAAAACGAATCTTCAACTCCTTGGAAACCATGTTGGAAGATTTTGAACATCTTCGAGGCAAGGAGCTATATCGTCACATCGATATTGCGAAAGAATTCATTATTTCAATAGATGCTGGTGTCAGTACAAAAAGAAACGCATGGACAGCCATCCGAAACTTATACAATTTCAATAGAACACCCTTACCACAAATTCTTCATAGTGAAACATCCAAACTATTTGCACCAGCTGAACAAGAAAAAATCATTTATCTTACACAAGTCCACACCCAAACGCCAATGACAAGGGAAGATTTTGCCTCCGTTTTAGCGTCTTGTAATGATATGTACCGTGGGGCTTTTATGTTCATGTTTCAAGCTGCGTTGGGGATCGCTGAGTTTGAATGGGTCAACAAATATGCGTGGAATCAAATAAAAGGTCAACTAACCAAGTCGGATCCGATTCGCATTGACTTATTTAGACAGAAGACTAGTAATGGAAAGCTCCGTAAATACTATACATTTCTTGGTCGTGATGCAATACAAACCTTGAAAACATGGCTTAAAGTGCGTGAGATTCATTACCAACCGATGGATGAAAGGCAGCCAATCTTCGTCTGTTATGCTAGACAATTCAGGAAATGGACCCCTCTAAATAAACACAACCTTGAGAACACAATGTCGTGTGTGGCGAAAAAATTAAAATTAATCCCTGCCGTGCAGGCCACTTGTGCGACTAGATATAAAATTCATCCACATGAAATGCGTGACCTCTTTAAAAGTCTCTGCACAATCTCTGGAGTAAGCAAGGTCGCAGCTGAATTTTTTATGGGGCATGATATTGACAAGCTAGGCTATGATAAAAGTCCTGAAATGCCTGAGGGTGCGAAATTCTTCATGGATGAATACCGGAAAGTCGAACCCCTGCTCAACGTGATAAGTAACCCGCAGGCCGACCGCTACGACGCAAAAGTAGAGGAACAGGCCAGCGTAATCGCCCAACTCAGCAAGGATCTGGTTAAAGTGCAGGGGGAGCTGGCCAAGCAGAAAGCCTTCGAAAAATACGTCTACAGCCAACTCAAACAGAAAAGACGAAAATAAGCAAATAAACTTCTAGAAGTAATATTATATGAATCATTCCAATTATTATGTTGCTAGAAAAGAGCATTATTATTATAAGCGTGTAACTTTATATTACCACGCAGAGTCGCTAGGTTTTTCATATGACTAATTTGTGGATGTTATCAAAAGAATCTATGAAAGGTATGGATATTCTAGCTGTCACCAATGATGTACTATACATTTTGGAACAAAATGCGACTGGGGAAAAATTACTCGATGAAGATCTCAAGAAGCTTAGAAATGGATGTGCTCTCCTAGAGATCTTAGCCTCTGCAGCGAGGGAGCAAATATCTAAAGGACAACAGAAAGACCTCTTCATGTTAAGAGTTGTTGAATTTTTAGAGAAGACCCTAGGATTGCAACCTTCTAAATTAGCTGAGAGATTAGAAGTGACTCAGAACCAGCTTGAGCAATGTCGTATTACATCCGAAATCACAGAACTTTTTGAACAGATTTCGAAAGCAGTTATGAGTATGACATCGAGGAGTGTGGATGCAGTATCGATATCTCTTCGATAGGCACAAACTTTCCATTAATTCTAAGGCGAAGAATAGATTTTCTTGAACATGAACTGAATCAACTTACACTCGAGAAACCCCTTTCTTATTTTAAAGAACATGGTATTGAGATCATTAACAAAGTTAGAACGAATATCGAAAGAGCTAACATTTCTAGATCCGGTGCACTTACTGCGGGGTTACTGTGCCACTCAGACATAACTATTGAGTGGTTGCTAATGCAGTATGGGATGTTTAAACTCGCAGAGGTAAGCATTTCCGATACTCGATGGGAGGCTCTAAATTGTTTCATTGCTAATTATGCAAAAATATTAGATCTGGCAGTAGAACCCGTTCCATTTTTTGGAAGTGAGTATTTCTCTTCAGGTTCTTTTTCGTACTACAAGGGATTATCCTTGCGTTTAGAAAAGGAGTATTATGTGTTATCTATAGACAAGTCGGATCCGCCAATTTTCTGGCCCATCATAATGCATGAGCTTTCACATTGTTGGTTAAGTTCTAAAGATACTGTTGATAGAATATGTGGAAGGC